>JAVWJF010000034.1:0-14627 GCA_036639195.1 Longicatena sp. | reverse complement strand
ATTATATAGCAGCATCTTTTTAAGTAAAGAGAACCTTAAGAATCCGCAAATGTGGCAACTTAAGGTTTTTCATTCGAATTTAAAGAAATCTTAATACTTTTTTGAGAGTGTTTTAATCAAGATTTTGTGACAATTTAGGGTATAAATAGTGAATTTATAACGGTAAATTGTTTCATAAAAAAATGTAACTGAATTTTTTTTATTTACAATGCCATAATTAGATATTTTACTGTATAATAGTACGAAGAAGATCAGCTTATGGATTGCATCCATCTTCTATGGGCATAGAATGGAAATCAATCCTTTCTATAAAAAGCTGATGTGAAAGAAATACGTATATAAAGATTTTGTTTTTTTTATGTTTTATCGTATTTCTAATGATAGAGGAGGAGAAGTCATTATGATTACAGTTATTAAGAAAAGAGATGGTCGTGAGATCCATTTCTCTCCAGAAAAAATTACAAGAGCAATTTTTTTGGCAGCATCACATGTAGCACAAGAGGTGGGGACTGCTGCAGATTATGCAACAGCAGAAATGTTGACAGAACAAGCGGTAGGTTTGTTGAACAACATGTACCAGAATACAATTCCAACGGTAGAAGAAGTACAAGATGCCGTTGTTAAGGTTTTGATTGAAAACGGTCACGCTAGAACAAGTGAGGCATATATTTTATATCGTGCAGAACGTACTAGAATTCGTAGCATGAAATCTCGTTTGATGAAATCAATCGAAGAGATTACATTTGCGGATAGTAATGAAGCAGATATTAAACGTGAAAATGCGAACATCGATGGAAATACAGCGATGGGAACAATGTTACAATACGGAAGTGCTGTCTCTAAGGAATTCTGTATGTCACAATTAATGAACCCTCAACATGCACAGTTGCATGAAAATGGGGACATTCATATTCATGATATGGACTTCATGAATATGGGGACTTTGACTTGTTGCCAAATTGATTTAGATAAATTATTCAAAAATGGTTTCTCTACAGGACACGGTCATTTAAGAGAACCAAAAGATATTACAAGTTATGGTGCTTTAGCAGCGATTGCTATTCAAAGCAATCAAAATGATCAACACGGGGGACAAAGTATCCCTGCATTTGATTATTACCTTGCTCCAGGTGTTGCGAAGACTTTCCGTAAAGAATATATGAATAATATGAATCGTGCTTTAGAATTGATTGTAGACCTTGATGTTGATGTAAAAGCAAACTTTATGGAAGTAGAAGAACAAACGGGCAAAACTGCAACTATGATCATTGATGAAGACTTCGTTATTGCATTGAATGATATGATGAAGAAAGAATATCAATTGAATGATGATCAGATTTCAATGGTAAATGCATTTAGTTATAAAGAAGCAACGAAAGCGACAGATCGTAAAACATATCAAGCAATGGAAGCATTCGTACATAATTTAAATACCATGCATTCACGTGCTGGTGCACAGGTTCCTTTCTCAAGTATCAACTTTGGTACAGATATGACACCTGAAGGAAGATTGATTTCAGAAAAACTTATGCTTTCACAAGAAGCAGGTCTTGGAAATGGAGAAACTCCAATATTCCCAATCCTTATCTTTAAAGTAAAAGAAGGAATTAACTATAATCCAGAAGATCCAAACTATGATTTATTTAAATTAGCGATGCGCGTATCCGCAAAACGTTTATTCCCTAACTTTAGTTTCATGGATGCGCCATTCAATTTGCAATATTATAAACAAGGACAGCCTGAAACAGAAACAACATACATGGGTTGTAGAACACGTGTAATGGGAAATGTAAATGGTCCTGAAGTAGCGACTGGAAGAGGAAACAACTCTTTTACATCATTGAATCTTCCACGTATTGGAATCAAACATGGAGTTGCGATCAATGGTGAATTCAATGAAGGTGCATTCTTTAATGAATTAGATGAAAAGATGCAAATTATTATTCAACAGTTATTAGAGCGTATGGAAATTCAAGGAAAGAGAAAAGTGAAGAACTTCCCATTCTTAATGGGACAAGGAGTTTGGATCGGTTCTGAAAAACTTGGATGGGAAGATACACTTGAAGAATTAGTAAAACAAGGAACCTTAACCATTGGTTTCATTGGTTTAGCTGAGTGTTTGAAAGCATTGATTGGAGAACATCACGGAGAAAGTGAACGTGCTCAAAAATTAGGTCTTAAAATTATTCAACATATGCGTGAGATTTGTGATGACGCAACAGAGAAGTATAAATTAAATATTTCCCTTATTGCTACTCCTGCAGAAGGATTATCTGGAAGATTTACACGTATTGATAAGAAAATTTATGGAATTATTCCAGGTGTTACAGACCGTGATTATTATACAAATAGTTTCCACGTGCCTGTATACTATCATATTACAGCCTTTAAGAAGATTCAGAAAGAAGCTCCTTATCATGAATTTACAAATGGTGGACATATCTCTTATGTGGAAGTGGATGGAGACCCATCTAATAACTTAGAAGCATTTGAATCTATCGTACGTTGTATGAAAGAAGCAGGTATTGGTTATGGAAGTATTAACCATCCAGTAGACCGTGATCCTTGTTGTGGATATAGCGGTGTCATTGAAGGGCATATTTGTCCAAAATGTGGACGTGATGAAACAAAAGGTGAATACAAGTTTGAAAAAATTCGTCGCATCACAGGATATTTAGTTGGTACAGTAGATCGTTTCAATAATGGTAAAGCAAGCGAAGAGAGAGATCGTGTAAAACATGGTTAATCAGCTTCGCCTAGCTTCACCCCTACAGTTTGATAGCATTGTAGATGGACCTGGTGTGCGTATTGTTGTATGGACACAAGGCTGTATTCATCAATGTAAGAATTGTCATAATCAACAAACGTGGGATGCCTCTGGTGGAGAAGTATATCATGTAGATGAACTTGTTGAGCAAATTCAAGAAGCGAACCTACAAACAGGAATCACCTTCTCAGGAGGAGAGCCATTTCTACAATCAGAGAATTTATTGCCACTAGCAAATGTCGCAAAAGAAAAGAAGTATTCTATTTGGGCTTATAGTGGGTTCTTATTTGAAGATTTGATAAAGGATGCACAGAAAAAAGAGTTATTATCTTATTTGGATATTTTAGTAGATGGTAAATTTATAGAAGAGTTAAAAGATTACAGACTTGTATTCAAAGGAAGTAAGAATCAAAGAATTATTGATGTACAGGAATCATTAAAAAGAAATGAAGTTGTCATATCAACATATGATGAACGAAATCAAAAACTAGGCTTATAACTTAGTTGATAGGTTGATGAATATCAATTTTATCGATGAGGTTATAGCCTCTTTTTATATAAAAAAGGAAGCATATCGCTTCCTTACTCTTTAGTATGTAGGTTTTCTGTCGTTTCTTGATCAAAGTCTAAGCCTTCAAATTGTAAACGATAGTAATTCGCATATACGCCACCCTTCGCTAACAATTCATTATGTGTTCCACGTTCTTCCAAACCATTTTCATTAATGACGATGATTTCATCCGCGTTACGTATTGTGGATAAACGGTGTGCGATAGTAATGGATGTACGATTCTTTGCTAGTTCTTCCAAACTCTTTTGAATGTGACGTTCACTCTCATTATCTAATGCACTAGTTGCCTCATCTAGGATAAGGATTTTAGGGTCTTTTAGGAAGACACGTGCAATGGATATACGTTGTTTTTGACCACCAGATAAACGTGTTCCACGTTCTCCTACAAAGGTGTCATATCCATCTGGCAAAGACATTACAAAATCATGGATATTTGCTTTTCTAGCAGCATCAACGATTTCTTCGTCGCTTGCCCCAGGTCTTCCATACGCAATGTTATCTTTTATAGAACCCGTGAATAAATACACATCCTGTTGAACGATACCAATGGCATTTCGTAGACTCTTTAACGTTAAGTCACGAATATCTTGCCCATCAATTTGGATGCTACCACTTGTTACATCGTAGAATCTAGGTAATAGAGAACATATGGTTGTTTTACCACCACCACTTGGGCCAACTAAGGCAATGGATTTACCAGCTTCAATGTGAATATCTACATGGTCTAGTACGGTTTCATCATTGTTGTAAGAGAAGCATACATCTTTATAATCAATAACTCCTTTTACATCTTTAATATCTTTTGCATTTGGTTGATCATAAATATCGGGTTCTGTTTCCACGACTTCAAGGAAACGTTTGAATCCAGAGAGTCCTTTTTGAAACATCTCTGTAAATTCTACCAATACTTCTACAGGTGCAACAAAGATGTTTATATATAATGCATACGTCGCTAATTCAATTGCACTTAATGTTCCGTTCGCAATGAAATATCCACCCGCAACCAATAAGGTTAAAAACAACATCCCTTGAAAAAAGTTATTTCCTGCATAAAATAATCCCATACGATAGTAATTGTTTTCTTTAGATTTTAAAAACTGTTGATTGCTATGGAAGAATTTATCACGTTCTACATCTTCATTCGCAAATGATTTAACAACACGGATACCAGCTAAGCTATCTTGTAAGCGAGCGTTAACACCCGCAATCTTTTTACGATTATCCATAAATGTAGATTGCATCTTTTTGTTTTGAACCAAAGAAAATACTAGCATTAATACAGTAACAATAACCAATAGAATGGTAAGTGGGATATTGATCATACATAACAAACTAAAGGAACCGATAATTTTCAATAAAGATATAAAAACATTTTCAGGACCATGGTGTGCTAGTTCTGATATATCAAATAAATCAGATACCAGTTTACTCATCATTTCTCCTGTGTTATTTTTATCATAGTAAGAAAAGGAAAGGCGTTCAAATTGGTCAAATAGATCTTGTCGCATATCACTTTCCATACGTGCTCCCATAATATGACCCTGTGCAGATACATAGTAACGAGCAACGGAGCGAATGATATACATAATTCCAAGTCCACCCGCTAGCAATAGCAAACCGCTATATATGGCTTCTTTTGTATCTAGGTACAAGGTCCTATTTAAGTAATTTAAAATCTGTGGAAAAGCTAAATCAATGATACTGATTACAAGTGCACAAAGCATATCAAGGAAAAATATAAGCTTATAGGGTTTATAATAACTTATAAATTTTTTCATTATATTCATGTTACATCCTCCTTCTTCTTTACATAAACGTTCTGACTTATTATAATCTATTATGAGAGAAAGCTCTAGTAACATGCGTAAGAAAAACGAAAAAAAGGTGAGAATAATGGAATGGATAGAAAAAGATTACATCATTAATGGATATCAAGTTAGTGCTAAGTATACAAAAGAAAATGTAGAAACTATTTTTCAACCCCTAATTACACAATTGGTAGAACTCCAACAACAAAAACAACAAAGAATATTGGTGTTCTTCGCGGCACCACCAGCGTGTGGGAAATCAACGCTAGTAAGCTTCTTATGTGATCTTGCGAAAGAACTGGGGTTTGATAATATGCAATATGTAGGTATGGATGGATTCCATTATCCCAATGAATATTTGGATTTCCATTTTATTAAAGGGAAGTTATTAAGAGAAGTGAAAGGGTGTCCTGAAAGTTTTGATTTGGAGAAACTTAGAAATTATATTATAGAAACAAAGACAAAAGATATAGATTGGCCAGAATATGATCGTAGTATTCATAATCCTAAGGAACATGCGATTCATATCCATAAGGATATCGTGTTGATTGAAGGAAATTATTTGTTGTTGGAAGAAGACGGATGGAAAGAATTGAAACAGTACTGTGATTACTCCGTTTATATCCAAGCAAATGAACATGTACTTGAAAAAAGATTGATTGATCGTAAGGCAAAAAGTACCAATACAAGAGAAGAAGCAATTGCTTTTTATCAAAAAAGTGATCAAAAAAACATCCAACGAGTTCTAGAGAATACGTCGGATGCTGATTTGAAATTAGAATTAGATGCTCTTGGAGTGTATCATCATATATAATTTAAATTATTTACTAAGTTCACAAGAGATACACTAAAGGCAATAATAAGAAGATAAATAACAAGATAAATAATTGGCGTGATATGTTTGAAATAGGAGAGAAGAGGTGTACCTTTATGTTTTTTAATATAGGATGCAATCTGCTCTCTTTTTAGGAACAATGCTACTCCAGCAAATATAATAAGTGCAATTTCAAAAATTGTGAATCCTATGGATACAATATCATTATTTCCATACATGCCAGCGACCATACTAATCGCATTATTTATGAAGTGAATAAGAATTGCAGGTAATAATGAATTACTACGTAATACTACATAACATAATACAAGAGATATAAAGAATGTTGGAACTGTTTGTGGGATATTGCCATGCGCAAGTGCGAATAGTATAGATGTAATAATAATCGCAAACATATTTCCAAAACGTTTTAGTGCGGTTAAAATCAAACCACGATATAACAACTCTTCAAAGATTGGTGCTACAATACAGACCATAATAAACATTAAAATGTTATTTAACAAATCATACTGTAAAGAAAAATCTGGTGTTGTTAAGGTGATGCCAACATTATTTAATAATAAATTCAAGAAATATATTAGGTATCCAAATACACTCGATAACCCCATTCCAATACCCGTATAATACAAAATCTTACCGAAACTAAATGGGTTTTTCTTTAAGGTAGGAATTGTAATCTTTAAAGATTTTTTAAACAAATACACTACAAATAGCGTAGCTCCTACGGTTGCCACAATCGATGCAACGTTGGTAAAAGTTATCATACTCATACTATTTTCAATGTCATACATTCCATAATAGGAAGTTGACATGTCACTAACTAAAATCGCGACCATAAATGGTACCATGCATAAGATAACTCCTAATTCTGAACCAATCAGCGCAAGCAGTGCACCTGCTGTAGCGTTACATACATAACTTTCTGTTTCGTGTTTTGGTTTTTTTGGTAATAGTGACTCATCCAACATCTTTCCACAACCTGGACACATTACCGCTTTTTCATCAAGTTCTTTTCCACAATATCTACAATACATAAAATTTTCCCCTTATCTATCAAACAGTTTTCTGCGTGATGTAGACTGAATAAACAGTTTCTTCAAAGAATCACTGTCATTGTTAATCAGTGTTTCTTTTAAATGGTTGATTTCATCTACGAAATCATCGATTTCTTGAATCAATATATCTTTGTTCAAGAAAAATAGTTCGCTCCATAAATTTTCATTGATTTTTGCAATGCGTGTTAGATCACGGAAGCTATCTCCAGTATACTCTACTAAATGCGTATTGTCATTCGTATTCATTAAAGAAACCGCAATCGCATGTGTAAGTTGTGATACAAATCCAATCATTTCATCATGCTTTTCTGGAGTTAATACAGAGATATTAGAGAATCCTAATATGGACGCAAAGGAACGTAAGGTTTCAATAGCTTCTTTCGTATTCTTATCCGTTGGTGTAATGATAAAGTTCGCAATATTGAAGATTGCGTCATCCGCAAATTTTACACCACTAACCTCTTTACCAGCCATAGGATGAGAACCTAGAAATTCAAGATCTTCTCTAAGCAACTCTTGTACTCGGTAAACAACGCTGCTTTTTACACCACTTACATCCGTAATAAACGCATTCGGTTTCATATACTTTTGGTATGTTGAGATCCATTCAATCATTG
This sequence comes from Longicatena sp., assembly GCA_036639195.1. GTDB lineage: Bacteria > Bacillota_I > Bacilli_A > Erysipelotrichales > Erysipelotrichaceae > JAVWJF01. The sequence goes on along the minus strand of JAVWJF010000034.1, from coordinate 6,974 downwards.
CGTTTGGATAGAGTCCTGATATGATGAAATCAGCTTCTGAAATCAAATCTAAATCAAAGGTGGAGCCGTTATCTATTATATTATGTTTCATCGCAAAATCAATACTGAGTTGATTAATTTCAATCGCATCTACATGATAACCATTCTTTTTTAGACCCATGGCATAACTACCACCAATAAGACCTAGACCTACGATTAAAAAACGTGTATCTTTCTGAATCATAGCATTTCCACCTTTCCATTTACACCAAGCAAATCTTCAAAGAAAGCAGGATAGCTCTTATTGATTGCTTGTGCATCAGCGATGGTAGTGGTAGATTGACTACAGGTGGTTGCTATACTCAACGCCATAACAATGCGATGATCATTATGTCCCTGTAATTCTTTGCTACAAGTATATTGTTGTTTCCCTGTAATGAAGATTTCATCTTCAGTGGAACGCATATCTACGCCAAACTTATGAAGTTCTTGTTGCATTGCCTCAATGCGATCACTCTCTTTGATTCGTAATCTTCCCGCATTATAAATGTGTGTTTCTCCTTGTGAATACATCGCAAGGACACATAGAATTGGTCCTAAATCAGGACAATTTTCTAAATTGATTTCATGTGCTATCGGATTGCCTTTATGAATATGATATCCACGTTCTATTTCATCCACTTGTATTTGGAAATCTTTTAAGATTGATAAGATTTGTTTATCGCCTTGTTTAGAATCATGATGTACACCTGTAATGGTTAAATCATGATTCAAAGCCGCAAGTACAGCAAAGAATGCCAATTGTGAATAATCTCCTTCAATTTCATAATCATGAGCTACATACGTTTGATTACCTGGTATATGAAGGGTATGTTCATCCATAAAAGATGCATGAACGCCATATAGTTCCATCATCTGCAATGTTAAATCTACATAAGATTTAGATTCGAAAGGTGGAAGAATGTGAAGTGTAGAGTCTTCTTTAAGTAGTGGTAATACAAACAGTAAACCACTAATGAATTGGGAACTTACATCTCCTTTCATTGTATAGCTTCCTGCTTGTAGGGATTGATGAATATGAATGCCATCTTCACTTTGCACAAAATCCAATCCTTGTTCATGAAAGATATCTTCATATACCTTTTGAGGACGTTGTAGTAAACGACCTTGTCCAGTAAAGACAACCTCTTGATTACATAAAGAAAAGATGGGAATAAAGAAACGTAACGTAGAACCAGATTCGAGGCAAAAGATTTCTTTCTTTGCTAAATGTTGGAAATCTTTGATTCCTTCGATGGTAACACTATCTTTTTCTACAGTAATTTGTGCACCTAGATTACGCATCCCTTCGATTGTAGTTAAGATATCTTGTGAGAATGCAACGTTTGTAATCGTGCTTTTTCCTTGTGCAAGGGCAGCGCATATAATGGCACGGTGAGACATCGATTTACTTGGAGGTATATGAACACTTCCATTACATATAGAAGGGGATACCTTTGCTTTCATTACATATCCCTCCCGATAACGTTAGCGATTGCCTTTCCTTTTCGAATAACTTCTTTAAAGTTATCTGGTTTTAAAGATTGTGCTCCATCACTCCATGCACATTGTGGACAATCATGAACTTCAATAATCAATCCATCCGCACCAGCCGCAATCGCAGCCAAGGATGCAGCTTCAACCAATTCCCAATCTCCTGTTGCATGACTTGGATCAATGATAATAGGTAAATGCGTTTTCTTCTTAATCAAAGGAATCACACTTAAATCTAAGGTGTTTCTTGTATATGGTTCAAAGGTACGAATGCCTCGTTCACACAAGATAACATTCTCATTTCCCTCGGACATAATATATTCAGCGGACATAATCCACTCTTCAATTGTATTCGCTAATCCTCTTTTTAATAACACAGGCTTATTGGTTTTCCCAACAGCCTTTAATAAATCAAAGTTCTGCATGTTACGTGCACCAATTTGAATAACATCCACATGTTCAACAAACTCCTCTAATTTATCAGCGCTCATAAGTTCACTAACAATAGGAAGTCCACTCTCTTTACGAGCTTCAACCATGGCTTGAATTCCTTCACTTCCCATCCCTTGAAACGCATAAGGGCTTGTACGAGGTTTATACGCACCTCCACGAAGCATTACGCCACCTGCTTCTTTTACTTCCTTCGCTAGCTGTACAATCATATCTTTTCCTTCTACAGAACATGGACCGCCAATCACAACGAGTTTCTCTTTTCCTCCAATACGTATACCATTTACATCCACTACGGTATCTTCTGGATGAAACATACGACTTGCCTTTTTGTATGGAGAGGATACACGTACAACGCTATCCACATGAGGGTTTGCCTCAATACGTTTTGGATCTACTTGAGAAGTATCCCCAACAACACCAAACACATTGTAATTTTCTCCGATACTTTCATGTATTTGTAATCCTTTTTCTTTTAATTGCTTCATGACACTTTCTATATCTTGTCTTGTCGCATCTTTTTTCATTGTGATAATCATAACAGTTCCTCCTTATATAGTTTTTATTTCTTATGCATCGATTTGGTTGCTTCTGCTTCCATCATTAAATCTAAAATACCAATTGCTAGTACACTATCTACCACAACTCTTGCACGGTGGATAATGGCAGGATCATGACGTCCTTCAATGACAAGCTTCACAGCTTCATGGCTCTTTAAATCAATGGTATCTTGTTCTTTATAAATAGATGGTGTTGGTTTGATTACACTACGTATCATAATTGGCATTCCATTGCTAATACCTCCATTGATACCACCATTGTTATTTGTTTTAGTTTCTACTTTATTTGTATACGTGAGCGCATCGTTTGCTTCGCTACCCAAGCAGTTCGCAAACCCAAAACCTAATCCAAATTCCACACCTTTTAAGGCAGGAACACTAAACAACAAATGAGATAATCTACTTTCAATAGAATCAAAGAAAGGTTCTCCTACACCCGTTGGCATATTCAAAATACAACTTTCCAATATACCGCCAACACTATCTCCTTCTTGCGCAACTTCTGTAATCATTTCTTTCATCTGCACTGCTTTTTCATCATCAAGAACAGGGAACTCTTTTTCATTCACATTCTCAAGATCTTCTAATAAATGTGTACTATCAAAAGGTCGATCATAAATATCCTTGCATTGTAATATGTGGGAGCCTATTTCAATTCCTTTTTCTTTTAATACTTGTAAAGCGATCGCTCCTGCTGCCACAAGTGGGGCAGTAATTCTTCCACTGAAATGTCCACCACCACGATAATCTTGATATCCTTGATATTTTTCATCTGCTGTATAATCCGCATGCGATGGACGAACTCGATGTTTTGTCTTTTCATAATCATGACTTTTAGTATTTGTGTTATGGATGAGAATAGTAAGTGGTGTACCTGTTGTATACCCATTGAAGTATCCACTCACAATATGAAGTTCATCGCCTTCTTTACGTTGTGTAGAAATACGACCCTTCGCTTTTCTCTTCTCCATCTGTGCTTCTATAAAATCCATATCTAATTTGATACCAGGTGCTAGTCCATCAATCACTGCCCCAATACTTTCTCCATGACTTTCTCCGAAGATTGTCACTTGTAATAAATTCCCGAATGTATTTTTCATACTTGACCTCTCAATATTTCACGCACTTGCGTAAGTGGTGTTTCCACTAGTTGTGCACTTCCAAGTTCCTTTACACGTACAAGAGTAACACTATCATTTCCAGCTTTTTTATCACTGCATAATGTTCCATAAACTTGTTGTTCATCATAAGGCGCATCTTTACAAATTCCCAATTTATCATATAGGGCTAATACCCTTTGTTTTAAATCTTTATCATCAATGAAGTACAACATTCCCATCGCCACACATTCTCCATGTAGATAATCACTTAAATGATAATAACTTTCTATCGCATGTCCAATGGTATGTCCAAAATTTAAAATCTTACGTAAATGTTGTTCTTTTTCATCTTTTTCCACTACATCTTTTTTTACGCATAAAGCTTTGTAAATGATGTTATCTAAATCCTGATAAATATCGCCTGTTTCAAATAGTTCAAATAAATCCTTATCATAGATTAAGCCAGCTTTAATCGCTTCTATTAACCCATTGATATAGTGACGTTTTGGTAGTGTTTGTAATGTATCCGCATCCACGATTACGAGCTTCGGTTGATAAAATGCACCTATGATATTTTTTACTTCGTGTAAATTGATGGCAACTTTTCCTCCAATACTACTATCGATTTGAGATAGGGTCGTTGTTGGTATTTGAATAAAATCAATTCCACGCATATAAGAAGAAGCCACAAACCCTGATAAGTCACCCACAACGCCACCACCTAACGCAATGACACAATCCTTACGTGAAAACTTATGAGACAACATATCTTCACAAATTTCCTTATATACTTCAAAGCTCTTAGAGTCTTCTCCTTGTTCAACAATATGAATGTAACTCTCACGGCATTGTTCACTTAGTATTTTCGCGTATTGTGTAGGTACTCCTGAATCGGTGATAATCATCACTTTACGTTCAAGATTGACATAGTCTGACACATGATGTAAAGCACCATGTTCTAGTATGATGTCGTATTCGTTTTCTTTTAAATCAATGTGTAGTTTCATAAAAGTCCTCCCTTAAAGAAAAAAAGCACCGTTCATAGGACAGATGCTAATGTATATTTCGTTATAAAGAATATAGAAAATGACCATCATATGCAAATGTTGGCTTCATAACGAATTCAGCTAAAATAATAATATCCTTTGTTTTGCATAAATAATCACTCCAATTACTCTAATATCATAATATAAAATACTTTGAATTACAAGAGAAAACCTTTCATTTATGAAAAAAATTACAGAAAACTGAAAACAGAAAGAAAATTTTCATAAAATAGTGTTCGTATTGTTTACTTTATTGTATAATATATAAGAAAATGAGGTGATGACATGAGTTTGCTAGAGGATGCACGAAAACAGATCAATGAAGTTGATGAGCAGATGGCAGAACTGTTTGAAAAGCGCATGCAGGCTGTGGAAGATGTTATTCATTATAAACAGGAAAACAATTTAGCAGTACTTGATACATCCAGAGAACAAGAAATTTTGGATAAGAATATTCACTATATACATAAGGAAGAATATAAGGAATTATACAAAGATTTCATGAAGAATGTGATGGCACAATCAAGGCGTTATCAAAAGATGGTAATTAGTAAAGATGTGGTTGGTTATCAAGGAACGCAAGGGGCGTTTTCTTATATTACCTGTACACATGTTTTTCCAGATATGAAAAAACAACGTTATGCAACTTTTGAAGATGTTGTAAATGCAGTAAGCAGTGGTGAGATTACTTACGGTGTAATTCCTTTTGAAAATAGCTATACGGGAGAAATTGGAGAAGTGTTGGATATTCTCATACAATATGAAAATGTTTATATTCATGACATATACGATTTGAAAATTTCTCAGAATTTGTTAGGTGTAAAAGGCGCACGCATTGAGGATGTACGACAAGTGTATTCCAAAGACCAAGCGATTTATCAATCAAAGAAGTTCTTAGAAGGACGTAATATGGAACTTATTCCATATGCAAATACTGCCCTTGCGGCAGAATATGTCGCAAAACAAAATGATAAAACAAAGGCAGCGATTGCCGCAAAGGAAAATGCAGAATTGTATGGCTTAGATATCTTAGCAGAAGATATCAATACAAGTGCTCAAAATACAACTCGATTCATTATCATTAAAAGGGAGCTAGAACCTCATGGTAATGAATTCAGTATTTTATTTAAAACACAACATAAAGCAGGGGCGCTGTTAGAAGTTATGCAAATCATATCCAATTATGGATTTAATATGGAGAGCATTAAATCTAGATCTATGAAAGATAGCCCATGGGAATATTATTTTTATGTAGAAATCGTTGGGAATCTACAACATGAGGCAGAACAAAAATTACTGGAAGATTTGAAAAAGGCATGTGCTTATGTACGTGTATTAGGGGCATATCAAAAAGAAAGTAGGGACGAAAAATGAGTTTTGTAAAAAAGAAAGTAGACACTACACCAATCGAAGATACAGTATTTGCGATTGTAAAGAAAGCAAAAGAAGATATTGCGAAGAATGGGCCTGAGGGGGTCATCAACGCAACCATTGGTTCCTTGTACAATGAAGAGGGTTCCATTGTCGCATTCGATAGTGTATTTACACCTTACAACAATATTGCAAAAGAAACCAAGGCAGCCTATGCAGGAAGCTTTGTAGGAAATGATTCTTTCCGTAAACAAGTATACCAGTGGGTTGTGGGAGATAGTAATTCTACACTAGCACACAGTGTTATTGCGACACCTGGTGGAACAGGGGCAGTTGCATTAACGGTACAAGAAATACTAGATGATGGAGAAACACTTATTATACCTGAGATTGCTTGGGGATCTTATAAACTGATGGCAACTATGGATAACCTGAAAGTAAAGACCTATTCCTTATTTGATGGAGATAACTTCCATTTGGAGTCTTTCAAGAAAACTTGTTTGGAAGTTATGGAAACACAAGAAAAATTATTGATGATTATCAATGACCCTTGTCATAATCCAACGGGATATTCACTTACAATGGAAGAATGGAAAGAAGTAGTCGCTTTCTTAAATGAATGTGGAAAGAAAGTACCAGTTGTTTTATTGAATGATATTGCGTACATTGATTATTCTTATGATTTAGAACACTGTCATGATTATATCAATACATTTAATGAATTCAGTGAGAATGTGATGGCAATCATTGCCTTTAGTTGTAGTAAATCATTAACTTCTTATGGACTTCGTTGTGGAGCTGCGATTATCATGGCGCAAAAGGAAGAAGATGTTCGTGCAGTAGAAATCGTATTTGAAAAAGAAGCACGTGCATTTTGGTCTAATGTACCCAATGCTGCTATGGAAAACTTCACCTATGTTACCACTACGAACTTG
>JAVWJF010000033.1:0-14957 GCA_036639195.1 Longicatena sp. | reverse complement strand
ATATGGAAGTTACTTGTAGTGGGAAGTTAGAAGACTTGGTGGAAGTGTATGTGGATGGAGTTATTTTAAATAAAGATCATTATACATTGAGATCAGGAAGTACAATCATAACGTTGAAGGCAAGTTATTTGAATACGTTAACCGTTGGGAAGCATACATTGAAGTTACAATATAAAGGGGATGTATCTGCGGAAACATACTTCTTAATTGCGGGTGATGGACAAGAAGGGACAAAAACGCCATCTACGGGAGATAAAACTATGGTTGGTTTGTGGATGATGAGTATGTTATGTGCAGGAGGGTATATTGTATATGGGTATAAGAAGAGACATAGGGAGATAGAGAAATCGTAGTAGATGATGTTAGAGAATGCCGATTTGATAAGGGAAAAGGCATTCTCTTTTTTTGTGTTTTGGGAGGGGAGATGAGGGTTTTGTGAAAACATGGTATAATACTTGCGAATAGATACAGGTGGGAATAGGAGTTCTTATGATAAAAATAGTAGCGGTTGGAAAATTAAAGGAAAAAGCTTTGCGTATGCAGATCGAGGAATATGAGAAACGTCTTCGTCCTTTTACAAAGCTTGAAATTATAGAAGTGAGTGATGAGAATGCTCCACAGACGAACAGTGAAGCACAAAATGAGCAGGTGAAGGAGAAAGAGGGGGAACGAATTTTATCGAAGATAAAAGAAAATGAATACGTGATTCTGTTGGATTTGTGGGGAGATATGTTAAATAGTGAGGCGTTTGCGAAGAAGATAGCAAACGTGCAAACGTATGAAAGTAGTAATTTGACATTTGTAATTGCGGGTTCTTTGGGACCTGGTAAGGTTGTATATGAACGATGTAATTATCGTTGGAAGTTATCGGATTTAACGTTTACGCATCAAATGACAAGGGTGTTGGTGTTGGAACAAATTTATCGTGCGTTTATGATTCAAAATAATAATCCATATCATAAATAGAACATAGAATGAGGTGTAGGGTATGAAAGTAGAAGAGTTTACGTGGTTAAAGGAAAGTAGTTATGTAGTACGTGAGGGTGGATTGGAACTAGAGGCTACGCCAAAGTCTGATTATTTTGTGAATCCGGAAACAGAGGAAGCGACTTTGAGTGCTCCGTTTCTGTATCATGAGGTGGAAGGGGATTTTGTGTTTCGTGCGAAGGTGAGCCATGGGTTTACGTCGATTTATGATGCTTGTGTATTATTGGCGTATGATCATGAGAGGTTATGGGCGAAGGCTTGTTTTGAGTTATCGGACTTAGGAACGCATAATGTAGTGAGTGTGATGACCAATGGGGTAAGTGATGATGCCAACAATGTATGTGTTGAGGGGAATGAGGTATGGCTACAATTGGCTCGTAAGGGGTCTTTGTTTGCGATGCATTATTCTTTGGATGGGGAGAGGTTTCAGATGGCTCGGTTGACGCGTTTGCCTATGAGGGAGTGTATTAAGGTTGGGTTTGAGGCACAATCCCCGATAGGGGAAGGTGGCAAACGTGTGTTTGAGGATATCGTGTTGGAGTGTAGAACACTGCATGATATACGAGATGGAAACTTCTGAATGAAACAATTTTCAGTAAATTTTTAAAATAACTTACATTTATGTATTGACTTACGATAGAAATAGGTGTAAATTATAAGAAACCAATGACGGAGAGATAAAACATGATATGCGCTAATAGAGAGTTGCGAATTGCTGGAAACGCGACAGAGATGCAGTCTTGTAAATGGACTCCTAAGGGCAAGGGGAAAAGCGAATGCTTAGTATCCAAGACGTATGCTTACGTTATAAAGCTAGGAATGTGTATGCATTTCGAATGAGAGGATCTCTTCAAATAGGAAAAGATCAAATCAGGTGGTACCGCAGATGAATTTATTCGCATCTGTCCTGTAGTCAATTGACTTATGGACGGGTGCTTTTTTATATAAAGGAGGTGGTCATTGTGTTAAAGAACACAGAGGAATGGCGATGGCAAAAGCATAGGGTGTATTTCAAAACAAACATGAATCATGTGAACACAATGAGTGAAGGAGAGAAAGAACATGAAAAAATTTATTAAAATGATGGCAGTATGTGTATTAGGAATGAGTGTTATGGCAGGGTGTGGAAGTGAAGATAAAAAGGAAGATAAGATTCCAGTAGTTTCGGTAGCACAGATTGTGGAGCATAAATCTTTGAATACAATTCGTGATAGCTTTAAGGAAGAAATGAAAGAGTTGGGATATGTAGATGGAGAAAATATTAAGTTATCCTTTAAGGATGCGGGTGGACAATCCAATACATTAGATTCAATCATGTCTACGTTTGCAGGAAATAAGAGTGATGTTATTGTGGCAATTGCGACACCGACAGCAATGTCTGCGGCTAAATATAGCAAGGATATTCCAATTGTTTTCTCTGCTGTATCAGATCCAGTAGGAGCTGGCTTGATGAAAGATTTAAATAAACCTGAGAATAATATCACGGGTACAAGTGATGAGATTCAGGTGGATCAAATTCTTGATTTGGCGTTGAAAGTGAATCCAGATTTAAAAACACTAGGGTTTATTTACAATACAAGTGAAGCAAACTCAGTTTCTAATCTTGAAAAAGCGAAGAAGTTCTGTGAGGAACACAACATTACTTTAAAAGAAGGCAGTGGGGCAAATATTACCGAAATTCAAAGTGCAGTGAGTGTGTTAACAGAAGAATGCGATGCAATCTTTGCACCAAATGATAACACCGTAGCAAGTTCTATGAGCGCATTGGTAAATGAAGCAAATAAGAAAAAAGTTCCAGTATATACAGGTGCAGATTCTATGGTAAGTGATGGTGGATTTGCGAGCGTGGGAATCGATTATACGAATTTAGGAAAAGAAACTGCGAAAATGGTAGATGCGATTTTAAAGGGAAAAGATGTAAAAGATTTACCAGTAAAAGTGTTTAAGACAGATTTGAATATTTATGTGAATGAGAAAACAATGAAAGAATTAGGAATTACATTACCAGAGGATGTCGCAAAAAGTGAAAATCTTGTGAAGATGTAATTGTAGAGAGAGGATGAGCATACATGGCATTTAGTACCATACAGACAGCGGTTTTATTAGGACTGATTTTCGCAATCATGTCCCTTGGGGTTTTTATTTCATTTAAGATTTTGAATATTCCGGATTTAACAATTGATGGAAGCTTTACGACAGGGTGTGCAGTATCTGCCGTGTTCGCTTCTCAAGGACATCCATTTTTAGGACTGCTGTTTGCGATGGTGTGTGGAGGATTGGCTGGTATTGTTACGGGTGTTTTACAAACTAAATGTAAAGTACAGGCGATCTTGGCAGGGATTTTGACCATGACTGCTCTTTACTCAATCAATCTTAAAATATTAGGTGGTATGCCAAACGTTTCTTTGTTTGGGAAGAAAACAATTTTTACGCCATTTGAGAATATATTAGGAGAATATACGAATTTAATTATTGTGGGTATAATTTTAATGGTATTGATTTTGGTGTTGTATGTATTCTTGAAGACACAGTTGGGGATGAGTTTACGTGCTACGGGTGACAATGAAGCTATGGTAAGGGCATCTTCCATTAATTCAGATACAATGAAGATTATGGGGATTGCGATTGCGAATGCTCTTGTGGCTCTTGGAGGGGCAGTGTTTGCCCAAAATCAAGGGTTTGCGGATGTGAGTGGTGGTATTGGTATGATGGTGGTTGGATTGGCTTCTATCATCGTAGGAGAAGCGTTTATACGTCGTAGAACAATGGCGTTTCAATTTCTTGCGGTAATTATAGGTGCCATTGTCTATCGTTTTATATTAACGGTGGCGTTGCAGTTGGGAATTGCGTCTAGTGATATGAACTTATTCTCTGCAGCGTTAGTTGCGTTGGCTATTTCATTGCCGTATTTGAAGAATAAAAGGAGGAAACATCATGCTTGATTTAAAAGATTTATGTGTAACGTTTCATCCTGGAACGGTAGATGAAAGAGTTGCGTTAGATCATGTTTCCTTCCATGTGGAAGATGGAGATTTTATTAGTATCCTTGGGACGAATGGGGCTGGTAAGAGTACCTTGTTGAATGTGATCAGTGGAACTGTGGGTGTAGATAGTGGACAGATTCTATTAGATGGTAAAGACTTAACGTATTTGCCAGAGTATAAAAGAGCGAAAGATGTGGGAAGGTTGTTTCAAGATCCTTTGAAGGGGACTGCACCTAATATGAGCATTGAAGAGAATTTAGGACTTGCGTATAGTCGTGGGAAGAGAACAACGTTAGCACAAGCGATTAAAAAAGGGGATCGTGCATTCTTTGTAGAAAAGTTGGGACAACTTGGGTTGGGATTGGAAGATCGTTTGTCGACAAGAGTAGGATTGTTGTCGGGAGGACAAAGACAAGCATTAACGTTGTTAATGTCTACCATCGTGACACCAAAATTATTACTCTTGGATGAACATACGGCAGCACTTGATCCTAAAACAGCACAATCAGTTATGGATATTACAGATAAAATTGTGAAGGAACATCATATTACAACATTGATGATTACGCACAATATGAAACAAGCACTTGCCTATGGCAATAAGACCATTATTTTAAATGAAGGAAAGATTGTAAAAGTATTAGAAGGGGAAGAACGCGCAAAGACTACGGTGGATGATTTGTTGAATATGTATGATTTCATATAGATTACAGAAATTGGAAATGAGTCTTTGCACTCATAAAAAGAAAATCATGATAGTATAATGAACATGCAGGAAGTTTTTCAAGTAAAAAATATCACGAAAAAAGATGCGAAAATTACGATATTTTAACTTGACTTTTCTGTGTGTTTTTGCTTTTACATACATTTATTACAAGATTTGTGTAAACGCATACAAAAAGTGAAATTTTATCACAAAAAAGGTGGAAATTTATCCAAAAAGACTTTATACTTAATGTATAAACAAATTCCTAAGGGGGGATTTAACATGAGACAAAGCAACATGTTGGCTATGATATTAGCCGGAGGGCGCGGAACGCGACTATACGCCCTTACAAAAAAAATCGCAAAACCTGCAGTTTACTATGGTGGAAAATATAGAATTATCGATTTTCCTCTGAGTAATTGTGCAAACTCGAACATCAATGTAGTTGGAGTACTAACACAGTATGAATCTGTTCTTTTAAACTCTTATGCAGCAGCTGGTCAGCGTTGGGGTTTAGATGCAAAAGATAGTGGTGTGTATGTATTGCCTCCTCGTGAAAAAGATGGCGCTGCTTTTGATGTGTATCGCGGAACTGCAGATGCAATTTCACAAAATATCGATTTCATTGACAGTCACAATCCGGAATATGTATTGATTCTGTCTGGAGATCATATCTACAAAATGGATTATTCTAAGATGTTATCTTGTCATAAAGCGAACAATGCGGATGCGACCATTGCGGTTCTTCCTGTGCCTATTAAAGAGGCAAGTCGTTTTGGTATTATGAATACTGATGAACAAGGACGTATTGTTGAGTTTGAAGAGAAACCAGAACATCCTAAGAGTAATTTAGCTTCTATGGGTATTTATATCTTTGATTGGAAGTCTTTACGTAAAAAATTAGTGGCGGATATGGATGATCCAAATAGTAGCCATGACTTTGGTAAAGATATCATTCCTGCAATGCTAGATGAAGGAAAGCGTTTGGTCGCTTATCGTTTTGAAGGGTATTGGAAAGATGTTGGTACGGTAGATTCTTTATGGGAAGCAAATATGGATCTATTGAGTAAAGATAACGAGTTGGATTTAAATGATCCTAACTGGAAAATCTATACGGAAGATGTAGCAACAGTTCCACATTTTGTAGGACCAAAAGGTAAAGTGAACAACGCTTATATCAATCAGGGATGTTTGATCAATGGAGAAGTTAATAATTCTGTATTGTTTACGAACGTTGAAATTGGTGAAGGCGCTGTAGTAAATGATGCTGTATTGATGCCAGATGTTGAAATTGGTGAAGGTGCAGTGGTGCATCGTGCAATTATTGCACAAGGTGTTAAAGTTGATCCAGGAGCTGTTGTGGGAGATCCTAACAGTGAAGAAATTGAACTGGTCAGCAAGAGAGTGAGGGGTGAGTAAGTATGTGTAATGCATTTGGAATTGTGAATTTCGAAGGACAGAGCGTACATGTAAAAGCAATGCAGGACTATCGTCCTATCTCAGCGTTCTCATTTCTTGGAAGATATCGTTTGGTAGACTTCCCTATCTCAAATTTAAGTAATAGTGGTGTAAATCAAATCAAAGTATTTGTGAAGACAAATCCTAGAAGTTTATTAGAACATTTAGGAACTGGTCGTCATTATAATATCAATTCAAAACGTGGAAAACTTCATATTTTGCCAGCAAAGAGCATGGATGAAAATGATTTCTATAGCAACGATATCAATTCTTATATGTACAACATGCAGGCAATTGAACAAGTGAATACTCCATATGTGATTTTAATGCCTAGTCATATGGTATATCGTCAAGATTTTAGTGATCTATTGGATGTGCATATTGCAAGTGGTGCAGATATTACAATGTTGTATCAAAACGTAGACAATGCAAAAGAAACATTTATTAACTGTGATACATTAGAGTTAAATAAACAAAAAGGTGTTCTTGCGATTGGAAAGAACAGAGGAAATGCGAAACAAAGAGCAATTTCTTTGGAAACTTACATCATGAGCAAAGAGTTGTTTATGGAACTTGTGGTAAAAGCAGCAAATATCTCTTCTCTTTATTGGTTTAGAGATATCGTAAATGATGAATGTGCAGAGTTGGATATTCGTGGTGTTGCGCATCGTGGATTTGTAGCTTGTATCAATGACTTTAAGAGTTACTACAAAGCAAACATTGACTTGTTGGATTATGATAAAGCAATGGATTTATTTGCGAATGATTGGCCAATTTATACAAGAACGAATGATTCTTGTCCAACACAGTATTCCTCAGGTGTTCATGTGTCCAATAGCATGGTATCCAATGGATGTATGATCAATGGTGATGTAGAGAACAGTGTCATTGGTCGTGGAGCAGAAATCATGGAAGGTGCAGTGGTGAAAAACTGTGTAATTCTTCCAGGCGCTCATGTTGGTGAAAATGTTCATATTGAAAACGTAGTTGTGGATAAACAGGCGAAGATAACGCGCAAAAAAGAACTTATCGGATTACCTGAACAACCACTATACGTAAAAAGGAATGATAAAATCTAATGGCAAGAATTTTAATGGTTGCGGCAGAAGGTCTGCCATATATCAAGAGTGGAGGATTGGCTGATGTAATTGGTTCACTTCCACAAGAGTTGGTGAAAAAAGGACATGAAGTGCGCGTTGTGATGCCTCTGTATGCACCAATAGCAAAGAAATATCATAGCACTTTCCAATTGGAAGCGCAGTATAGTGTTTCCATTGCGTATCATGAAGTACCTGTCAATGTATTCTCTTGTATGAATGGAAGTGTGAAATTCTATTTCATTGAGCATAAGGGATACTTTGAAAGAGATGCTTTATATGGTTATATGGATGATGGAGAACGTTTTGCGTATTTCCAGAAAGCAGTTATTGAAATGTTGAACCAGTTGAATTATTTCCCTGAAATCATGCATAGCCATGATTGGCATACGGGAATGATTCCAGCAATGTGCAAAGAAGGACATAGCTTTGATGAACGTTACCGTAACATTTCGCATGTGTATACCATTCATAACTTAGCATATCAAGGAAACTTTGGTGTGGAAATGTTGGATAGTTGTTTAGGACTTGATTATCGTATTTTCGATAATGGAAATGTACGATATGATGGTGGTATTAGCTTTATGAAATCTGGTATCTTATATGCCGATAAAGTAACGACTGTATCTCCTTCCTATTCCCAAGAGATTTTAACTCCTCAATATGGGGAACATTTGGAAATGGTATTGAATATTCGCCGTTATGATTTATGGGGTATTACCAATGGAATCGATATTGAGTATTGGGATAGTAAAGCAGATCCAGAAGTACCATATCATTTTAATAAAGTAAACGTTAAGAAAGCGAAAGCTTTAAATAAAGAAGCGTTACAAAAAGAGTTAGGTCTTACGGTAGATTCTGGTGTGTTATTAGTAGGAGTTGTATCGAGACTTACTTGGCAAAAAGGATTTTATCTATTGATGGAAAAACTACATGAAATATGTGGTATGCCAATTCAACTTGCAGTATTGGGAAGTGGAGAGGCAAGCATCGAAGAAAAAATGGCACAATTAGAAGCAGGCAATAAAGGAAAGATAGCATTCTATAAAGGGTACAATGAATCTTTAGCGCATCGTATTTATGCGGCAAGTGATTTGTTCTTGATGCCTTCTTTGTTTGAGCCATGTGGAATATCTCAATTGATATCTATGCGTTATGGAACATTGCCGTTAGTACGAGAAACTGGTGGTTTGAAAGATACAGTGACTCCATTCAATGAGTTTGAAAAGAGTGGAAATGGCTTTAGCTTTGCGAACTACAATTCAGATGAATTGGTAAGTGTTCTTTGGAAAGCAATTCATGTATACTACGATTGTCCAGAAGATTGGAAGACGTTAGTACGTAATGCGATGAATACTGATGTAAGTTGGGAAAAGAGTGCGAATACGTATTGTCAATTGTATGCGCAGTTACATCCATAAGCATCTAGAAGGGGTCATGTAAATGACTCCTTTTTTAAAAATCATAGAAAGGAACGGAGTATGGGAAAATTAAGTGGTAAAGTGGCTCTTATTACAGGGGCGTCAAAGGGTATTGGTGAAGGTATTGCGAAGGTGTATGCGAGTGAAGGTGCGAACTTAATATTGTGTGCGCGAGGAGAAGAGACAAAAACTCTATGTGAGACATTGGAGCGTACATATGATATAAAAGCAATCTTTGTGAAAACGGATGTCTCTAACATGCTAGATTGTAAAGAGGCAGTGCGTGTTGGTGTAGAGACATTTGGCACAATTGATATTCTTGTGTCCAATGCGGGTGTTTGTCGTTTAGGAAACTTCCTAGAGGCAAGTAGTGAGGATCGTGATTTTCATTTGGATGTGAATGTTAAGGGAACTTGGAATATTGCACAAGCAGTTTTGCCTATAATGGTGGAGAAGAAGTATGGTAAGGTTGTGATTATGAGTTCTGTGACAGGATATATGGTTGCGGATTGTGGGGAAGCAGGATATGCGATGAGCAAAGCTGCCTTAATTGGACTGACCAAAGCATTAGCTAGAGAGTTTGCGGATAAAAACATTACCGTGAATGCAATTTGTCCAGGATATGTGGATACTCCAATGGCAGATAGTATTGCCTTAGCAAGTGATGGAAAAAATCCTCAGAGTGTAAAACAAGGAATTGCGGATGCGACACCAATTGGACGTTTGGCAGATCCTTGTGAAGTGGGAGATTTAGCTGCGTTCCTTGGAAGTGATGAAAGTCGTTATATCACAGGTACACAAATTGTGATCGATGGAGGAAGCACGCTTCCTGAAACGGTGAGTGTTGGCGTATGATGCGTGATCCACAACTTACCATAGGGAATTTAATTGATAAACAAAGCATCGCATATATTAGTTCGATTGATGAAGATGGGTTTCCAAATACAAAAGCGATGTTAGCGCCAAGAGTGAGAGAGGGGATTAAGACATTTTATTTCACAACCAATACCTCTTCAATGCGCGTTCAACAATATCTAAAGAATAAAAAAGCATGTATCTACTTTAGTGATAAACGTTTCTTTCGAGGTGTGATGTTACTTGGAGAGATGGAAGTACTACAAGAGGATACATACAAAGAGATGATTTGGGAAGAGAAGGACACGATGTATTATCCACAGGGTGTTCATGATCCAGATTATTGTGTATTGCGTTTTACAGCACATAAAGGTAGGTTTTATAGTACCTTTAAGTCCGAAACATTTGAAATAAAATAAAGTAGAAAGAACACAAGTTAAAGTATTTATGAAAATATTTTCAAACTGTCTTGACTTCGTGTTCTTTTCTCTTTATAATTGATTAAAATATCGTTGATAAATTAGGAAAGTATCATGACGAATATAAAGAAGGAGATGTATAAAATGGCATACTATTTTGATGAACCCTCTCATACATTCAGTGAATATTTAATTGTTCCTGGATATTCAAGTGCAGATTGTACTCCTGCAAACGTTTCTTTAAGAACACCTTTGGTAAAATTTAAAAAAGGTGAAGAATCACCAATCTATTTAAATATCCCTATGGTATCTGCAATTATGCAGTCTGTATCAGGTGAAAAGATGGCATGTGCCTTAGCTAGAGAAGGTGGATTGTCTTTCATTTATGGATCACAATCAATCGAAGATGAAGCAGCAATGGTACGTCGTGTAAAAATGACAAAAGCAGGTTTTGTACATAGCGATTCTAATATTCGCCCAGACGCAACACTTGCGGAAGTTTTGGCATTAAAAGAAGAAAATGGTCATGCGACTATGGCTGTAACAGAAGATGGTACAGGAAATGGTAAACTATTAGGTATTATTACAAGTAGAGATTACCGTGTATCTAGAATGGATGAAAATTCTAAAGTATCTGACTTCATGACACCATTTGAAAAATTAATCTGTGGTAAAGAAGGATGTACATTAAAAGAAGCAAATGATATTATTTGGGACAATAAATTGAACCAATTACCAATTATCGATAACAATCAAAACTTAGTTGCGTTTGTATTCCGTAAAGATTACGATTCTCACAAAGAAAACCCTAGTGAGGTATTGGATGCACAGAAACGTTATTTGGTTGGTGCCGGTATCAACACAAGAGATTATGAAGAACGTATCCCTGCGCTTGTAGAAGCAGGCGCTGACGTGTTATGTATTGACTCCAGTGAAGGATTTAGTGAATGGCAAGCAATTACGTTAAAATGGGTACGTGAAACATATGGAGAAAGCGTAAAAGTTGGTGCAGGAAATGTTGTGGATGCGGAAGGATTTAGATTCTTAGCAGAAGCAGGTGCTGACTTTGTGAAGATTGGTATTGGTGGAGGATCCATCTGTATCACTCGTGAACAAAAAGGTATTGGTCGTGGACAAGCAACCGCAACGATCGAAGTTGCGAAAGCTCGTGATGAATATTTCGAAGAAACTGGTATCTATGTACCAATCTGTTCCGATGGTGGTATTGTACATGATTATCACATTACACTTGCTTTAGCAATGGGAGCTGACTTCGTTATGTTGGGTCGTTACTTCTCTCGTTTTGAAGAATCTCCTACAAAGAAAGTTACCATCAATGGTACTTACATGAAAGAGTATTGGGGAGAAGGTAGTGCACGTGCACGTAACTGGCAGCGTTATGATATGGGAGGAAGTAAAAAACTTTCATTCGTAGAAGGTGTTGATTCTTATGTGCCTTATGCTGGAGCATTAAAAGACAATGTGGATTTAACCTTAAGTAAGGTAAAACATACCATGTGCAACTGTGGAACATTAACAATTCCAGAATTACAGAAAAATGCGAAAATGACGCTTGTATCTTCTACTAGTATTGTAGAAGGTGGAGCACATGACGTTGTAGTAAAAGATAATACAATCGATGCGAAAGTAAAATAATTAGGAACTGTTGAGCAATCAGCAGTTTTTTTCTATTGACATAACTGTCAATACTGTATATACTGTTATTGTAAGATAATAACAGTTAGAAACTGAGGTGAGTTCATGCAAATAAATCAGAAATCAGACGTAGCACTATATCAACAAATCGCGGAAGCATTCAAAGCACAAATTTTAAGTGGTGAACTTAAGAGTGGAGATTATCTTCCAAGTGTTCGTGCACTTGCGGCCGATTTGAAATTGAGTGTCGTAACTACCTTAAAAGCATATGAACAATTGACACAAGAAGGGTTGATTAGTTCGAAAGCAGGAAAAGGCTACTATGTGAATGAACAAGACGAAGAAATGATACGTGAACAACATATTCGCATTGTAGAGGAGAATTTACAAAAAGCGCTTGATGCGGCAAAAATAGCAAACGTAAGCGATGAAGAAGTGTTTATAATCTTGAAAACACTAATGGAGGTATAGATATGCAAAGCGCAATTGAACTAAAAAATGTAACAAAGAAGTATAAAGAATTCTCAATCAACGAATTATCTTTATCTATTCCAAAAGGTTTAGCGACTGTATTTATTGGAAACAACGGTGCAGGAAAAACAACCCTTCTGAAGATTATGAGCCAACTCATCACATGTGAAGGAGAAGTATTTCATGATGGTGCCATGGTAGAAGAAGATGATGATAGCTTTAAGGAATCGATGGTTTATGTACCTGATTCTTGTTGTTTTCCAAGCTTTATGGATATCAAAAAAGTATGTGAACTTATGAAATTGGGGTTTCATGCATTCGATGAGTCAAAGTTTATAAAACTTTGTAATGAGTTTGAACTAATTCAAGAAAACAAACTACAATCAAAGAAAATTAAAGAAATGTCCACAGGAAATCAAATGAAATTGATGTTGTGTGCAATGTTGGCGAGAAAAGGAAAATATTTGTTGTTGGATGAGCCAGCCGCAAACTTAGACCCAGTTATGCAAGACTTATTACAAGAGAAGATGAGAGCGTATCTAATGGATGAAGAACATACCATTATTTATTCAACCCATAACATTGAACAGGTGAATAATGTTGCGGATTATGTTGTGTTTATGAAAGATGGATGCATCCTTGAACAAGGACTAATTGATGATGTATGTGATCGCTATGTCATCGTACAAGGGAATAAGCAGGATCAAGATACACTGAAAAAGGGATATCTTCACATGCGCGAACATGGGGAATATGTGGAAGGGCTTATGTATAAAGAAGAAGCACAAGGTTTATCAAAAGAGATGGATATTACCATTATGAAACCTGATTTACGTGAACTATCGATCTTCTTATTAAAGAAGGAACCTTTATGTTCTCAAGAATAAAAGAAGCACATAAGCTTTATCACATTACCTCTATCCCCAAACTTTTAAAAGTAGAATTTATGATTGAATTTACATGCACTTACCTCGTTGCGTATTATCTGTTGAGTAATCAAGCGCAAAATCTTATTCGTCTAACAAATGGAAATAGCGA
Source organism: Longicatena sp. (assembly GCA_036639195.1). Taxonomy (GTDB): domain Bacteria; phylum Bacillota_I; class Bacilli_A; order Erysipelotrichales; family Erysipelotrichaceae; genus JAVWJF01. Next base: position 1,865 of record JAVWJF010000033.1, on the reverse strand, counting down.
TAGTATCTTGTACTATATAATATATGAAATGTTCCCTCGAATAATTTTTCCAATCATTGTATATGTGGCAGTATTATTTTATACACAAAGTCATTTATCATCTTTCGTTACAAAGAATGAAAAAGAAATCATACTTTATAAGATGTTGCCGAATAGTTTTCAGAAATTTGAATGGAATCTGGTTATAACATTTGTCATTACAACAATCTTGCTTTTTGGGGCAGCTACCTTAATGATTATATTAGGATATTCTAGAATTTCATTTTCTACTGCCTATGTGTATGGAACTATGCTTCCATTAAGTGCTATATGGATATATAGGGATTTAAAAAAAGAAAAGACCACTGCATTTTCAGGTGGAGTAGGTTTCGTTGTATTCTTCTTTATAAGCTTTATTTACGATTATATAGATGGGGCTAGCAACATATTTACAATAGAACAAGTTTTCTGTGCCTTATGTTTCATAATTCTTTGTCTCATCATTACAATTTGGTATGTAAAAAGGATACTTAAACTCATGAAAAGTAGGTGGTTAAATTGAGGAAGTCATTAAGATTATATTTTCTATTATATCCCTTTTCTAAACGACGTTTCGTGTATATATGTTGTGCATTAGGGCTATCTATGGGAGTGGTTACCTTAAACACGGATGTTAGTTATAATAGTGAGAAGATGTTATCTCTATTAGGACTAGGATGTTCTATTTACTTTTTGGTTCTAGGTTTGGTGAATGACTTTCGTTTTTTATCAGAGAAAAAAGGAGTGAATCTATCTCATTTATTGCATCAGTTTCCTGAACAAAGAAATATTTATAGAAATGGTATTATTGGCTATGTGACCATGTTTACGGGGTTCTATATAGTAGCACAACTTGTAGTGTTTGGCATTCTTTCATTATTTGAACTTGTGTATATACAAACTGTCGTGTTGTGTATATGGGGAAGTGTGCTGTCTGGAGTCATTGGTGTATTTGTGTTATTTGCACAGGTTTGTGGAAAACAACTTCTTGGAATATTCTTCATAATATTCTATATTTGTGTGGTGTTTACTATATTAGCAAACGTAATTCCAATAGAAATTTTTATTTATTTCCACCCTAAGAGTTTCATAATACTAGTTCTTATAACAACTTTATTATTAGGTATTTCTATTATATTTGGAAAGCACTGTTATCGAACAAGACATGAATTAAATGAAAAAATGCGATTCAAAAGATTACATTAAGAAGGAGGTCATGATATGAAGCAATTTACGATGAAAACGTATCAAACATTATTTGTACTAAGAGGGATATTTATAATTCTTTTGTTAATAGCGTTTATCCTTTTAGTTTCATGGAAACCTTTGTCTAACTGGCTTGAATTGTTGATTCTTGGTATTTATATAGTATTTAATGGTTTCTTATTAAAGGCTCTTTGTCGAGATATGCGAGCATGTCGTGTTAGTAAGGGAAACATACTCAAAAAACCACCAATAAAGCTTGAAACGATAGCATTATGTATGTCCATTCTTGGTTTACTATATGTAATTAATACGATTGCTGAAAGAACATATGACATTATAGATTTGATTCTTATCATTCTACTTTCTAATACCTCGCTTATTTATCATGATTATATAATGATTATCGTAGAAGATAACCAACTTTATTTCAGAAAATGTTGGATACCTTATAGTGAACTTCGTGAGATTGAGTGTGATTGTAGTGTAAAAAATAGAGTGACTGTATATGTGATGGGAAAAAAGACAATAAGTCAAAGATTTAAAAAGGAAGATTTTGAACAGTTTAAAGAAAGTTTGTGTGCTGTAGGTCATAAGGATAAGTTTGGAAAAGTGTAAATGCACTTTTCTTTTCGTATTATAAA
>JAVWJF010000032.1:0-15043 GCA_036639195.1 Longicatena sp. | reverse complement strand
TAATATGATCCATATTCATATCCTCTATCATTTGATTGAGCGTATCACATAGGTCTTCAAACGAAGTTCCCTCAAGAAAATCGATACAACGTAATTCTTTGCAATCTCCATTTAATAACTTCATTGCACTATTCATACCTGTGGCAAAATTACCATGACCGCTTACTATGATTCCTATCATTTTTTATCATTCCTTTTTTCTCGCGCACGATGAACTGCATGCATAAATGTTTCTGCTCGTTTTGCGTCAATTGGATTTTTCATATCTCCATTTTTAACCCACGTAGCCACAGAGACACCATCATAATATTCCAATAATTCTTCGATGTTTTCTCCAGTAGCTCCACCACCAAGAATGACTGGTATTCCTGGAACCCTTTTCTTAACAACTTGTACCATTTCTAGACTTTCTTCCGCTGTCTTACCAGAGACGAACAAACCATCTGCAAACCCTTCATGAACCGCTTCCCAAGCCGCAAAATCAACTGGTTTTGCACCTAGTGGTATTCCATGAATTTCTTGGATATCCGCATACACTGGAATCTTTGATAAAATTCGTTTTCGTAGATTCGCAATTTCTACACACTGCCCTTCCAAAAAACCTGCACTAGTAACACTAGCTCCTGTAAACAAATGTTCTACTCTTACAAAATCTGCTTGAATTGCATCCGCGACCGCAAGACTAGCAACACCATCCCAATTTACTAAGATACCTAGCACTAGTTTTGGATATGCTTGTTTAATCTCAAAAGCGATTCTTGTCATATAAGCAATTGCTTCAGGATTCGCCTGTTGTTTTACAGGCATATCATTCATATTTTGAAGAATTACTCCATCAAAACCATTGTCCACAATCATTTTTGTTTCTTCTAATACTTCTTTTACAATGGTATCAATCGTTTTATCCACGTGACGATAACTCCCTGGTAAAGGGGATGGTTGAATCATCGCAAAAGCCGTACAGTTTGGTTTAAACATTACAATCCTCCTTTCAAATCCTTCATATAATTCATACAAACCTCGTACATAGCGCCACTTGGAATGACGCCTTCCTCTGTAATAAATGCTCGTATAAACTGAGGTGCTACCCCAACTAATTCTGGAGTGAGATAATCGATATCAACACCTATATTATCTGGATCAGCTATTTCTTGTAGTTTTTCTTTTAAATCGTTGTATACCAATGGTTTCTCTTTCCCATAAACTGGTCGTATATCTGTTTTTATAAGGGGGGAAATAAAGTACAATGGAATTTTATAATAGTCGCATAGCACTCCTACGATATCAGAACCAGTTGTATTATAGCCTGTTCCATCAGGTAATAATGTTTCTGCACCCATAAAAACTCCATCACAATCTTTCATATAGTACATTAAAGAAGCATCTGGAATAAAATGCACCTTATGTCCACGTTCCACACATGCCTTCACAAAAGGTTTTCCACCATTGATAATTCTACTCTCTGCAATATAGATAAGTTTTTCTCCCTCTATATTACGAAGAAATGCTTCCACGGAGCTTGAATAATCAAACACTAGAATACGTTCCATTCGATTCCCTATCTCGATGGCATATCCTACCGCAAGTTCACTCGCAGCTTTTGCTTTTTGATGATATTGATTCTTTATATCGATAATATCATGAACCGCTTGTGATACACCTTTATGTACATGTTGATGAAGCCCTTGTATCATAACATATATTGCATTTGTGATTGCCTGACTCGCTTCGCCACGTGTATGTATAAAGTAATTTGTTAATTCTTCTATATTCTCAATTAAATCTTTTGTTGTAACGTTTGAAGATAATGCCTGTGAACAGATATCTTCTATCATTTCCCCTATCATTTTAATATGTGTGCTCGCTCCCAACACGCGTTGATATACAATATCATCAAACATTTGTTGATACGTTTCACTCAAACAAGAGCGAGCCTTTTCTTTATTTATTAGGTACATATCAACTACCTCTTTGCAATAAAGATTGTGCATTTTCATGTTGTATCTTATACAAATCATCTTCTTTTATATCGAAGAGTTCAAACACTTCAATTGCACTCCTTGTAAGTCTTTCCGGATAACAACTACCAAATAAAATCTTTTGCGAAGGCAATTGTTCAAACGCTTTGCGTAAAATTTGTAGTTCATACTGATTGCTTGTCTCCACAAGTGCATTTGGATACTTTTTCACCATATCGATACAACCATACCCATAATCAAAACAGCCCATATGCAAGAAGATAAAGTTTATATCTGGATACTTTTCCACATAACGAACCCATTGTTGAGGTAAACTTTTTGCCCCTAGACCACTGAAGATTTTTACAGGTAGTTTATGTTTGTTAATTTCTTCAAATATAGAATCTAATGTTGCACAATGATCAGGATAATATCCATGTTCAAATGAATTAAACTCAATCATTTTAATATAAGGCATAGATAGAGCATCTTTAATATCCTCTAATGCTGTACATAAACAAGGATTGATGATTGCACACCCTACGAAACGATCTGGATATTTCTTTATGGCATCCGCAATCAAATGATTGTATTTTTGTATTTCATCATATGCTAGATATGAAATAACACGCTTATCTATAGAATAACGATCCATATCTGTAAGCAATTCATCAAGATTTAATTCACCATCTAACAGATTGATATGTGAATGAATATCAATCATCTTTCACCACTCCTTTCTTAACCTAAGATACCGGCATACACTGCTAATACTGCAACTACCATTGTTATAAAGATCAATTTGATAGCGGAAACTTTTTTCTTTGTAATTAAATAATACATTAAGAATGTATATGCTAAACCTAATACTCCTGGCATTAAACCATCTAATGTTTCTTGAATATTGATAACTGTTTCTCCAGATTTAATTTCGATTGGTACAGACATAACTACAAGTGCTGGAATGAAGCCTCCAACAATGGTATACGCTGCGATTGCCGCAATATCTGTAACCTTATTGATCAATCCACTTGAATTGATTTTTTCTACTAACTTAATACCTTGTTTATATCCTTGAAATACACCTAGATAACGTGTTCCTAATGATACAATACTCATACCTACCACGAACATAATTGGTCCAACCCAACCCAAACCAGCATTTACTAAAGAAATCGCTAAACTTGCTAGAATTGGTCTTGCAGTACCATTTAACAATGAATCTCCTAAACCTGCCAAAGGACCCATTAACGCTGTCTTTACTGCATTGATAGAACTTGGATCCATATCTGGATCATTGGCATGCATTTCTTCCATAGCCGCTGCCACACCCACTGGAATAGCAGAAGTGATATCGTTGGTAAGAAAGTATTCCATATGACGTTCATAAGCTTCTCTTTTGTCATCGTCATTATCATAAACTTTTTCAATAACAGGCATCATCGCTTGTGTAAAGCCTGCATTCTGTTGACGTTCATAGTTATTGGCACCACGAATTGTAAGTTGATTAAAGAATACGTGCCATAAATCTTTTCTTGTAAGTTTTTTCTGTCCCATACATTTACTCCTTTTCTTTCGTATCTGCTAATTTGAAATAATAGTACAAAGCAGAGAATACAACTGCCAACATTGCAATACCAATCATATTGATATGTAAGTAAGCAGCAAAGAAGAATCCTAAGAATAAGAATGGCCACATAGTAGTATTCTTAATTGAACTTAGTAATAACGCAAACCCTACAGCACCTACCATATTACCACCTACAGATAAACCAGTAATAATTTTATCTGGTATTGCCTGAATGATAGAAGCTACAAAATCTGAACCATAATATACTGCTAAGAACGTTGGTACACCATATAATATTGCATTCATGACCATGGTTAAGATAATATTATTCATAATCAAACCACGTACATTTAATTTTTCAATTGCGCGTTCCGCTCTATGCATAAACCAAACATTGATAACTGAGTTTTGTACTGTTTCCGCAATTTGCCCAATAAAGGAAACTGGCAATGCTGTTGCTACGGCGAGTTCAGTACCACCTCCACCAAGGATTGCGACTGCTGTTGCTATTGCTGTGGAAATGGTTGGATTCGGTGGAACAGCTGTACCCACAAATATAACTGCTAAGAACATCAACTCAACGGTAACACCTACTTGTAACCCTGTTTGAAAATCCCCCATAATAGCCCCTACTACTGGTCCAATGAAGATTGGACGGAAGATATGTGTCTGTGTAGTATGTGCATCTATAAATGCCACTGTAACTGCAACAGCAACAAGTAATGCTTGCATAAATAAGCTCATAATATAATTTTCTCCTTTTTCTTCTGATTATAATAAGTTCATCAGATTTTGTTTTCGATCTTTTGGTATTGCACGAACTTCAACTTCTACTTTCTCACCAAGCTTTTTCAAATTGCTAACTTCATCTTCATCAACCCAGCAATTATCAAGAATTTTGCGTTTCCCTTTTTTCATATTTAAATTCCCGATATTGATACTATTTACTTCTTTACAAGCATCAATCAAAGTTAGCGCCTGTGCAGGGCCTCTTACTAACAACAACGTTTTTGTATCGCTGGCATCTGTTTCTATTTTTAACTTTGCATCATCTAAAGACATAATGTCTAACTTCACACTCTTTGGTGTAGCCATCTTCAACAACGACTGTTGTAGGCTATCAGTGGCAGCTTTGTCATCGGCTACCAATATTTGTTTTGCATCAGAGTATGCAATCCATGCAGTTACTACCTGTCCATGAATCAGACGATCATCAATACGAAATATAGTTATATTCATGTTAGTTCTCTCCTTCTAGCTTTTTCTCCCAAAGCTTTTCTGCATTGCGATAAAAGATATCTTCTTTCTCTTCTTCACTTAAACCTAATTCTTCAAATTTACTAATTTCAATATTTACGGGCTTATATGGCCAATCCGTACCAAAGCAAACTCTTTTTGAACCAAGTTCTTTAATTGCACATTTCAAGACGTTGATATCCATTTGTCCAGATGTTTCTACGGATACGTTTGGTAAGTCTTTAATTGCCTGGATAGTAGACATGCCAAATTCATAATATCCAATGTGTGTAAAGACGAAACGTAGATTGGGATGCTTACGCGCATGCTCTGCCCATACATATGGACTTGAAATTGGAGCGGTCCCTACATGTGTTTGTACATGTACACCATAGGTTTCTATCTTTTCAAGAATGGCATCTAGTGCTGGCGTATTATCAGGATAATATCCGTGCTTCCAAGAATGAAATTTTACTGCTTTCATTTTGTACTCACCAAGACATAAGTCCACTTCTTGAAGCGCATCACCATCCTTTGGGTTAATGAAGGCATATCCTTCTATAACGCCAGGATACTCACACATTGCCTTATAAATAAAATCATTTTGGTAACGCGCCGATATCCCCGACAGACAACTAATACCAACCTTTGTGATACCATACTTCTTTAAATCGTTGACGAGTTCACTAGGCGAATTTTCTTCTCCTGAGCTTGTCTTTCCCAAATGGGAATGAATGTCATACATTATCAAAGATTATCCCTCCTGACTTTATCATGATATAACATGTTACAAACATATGTTAACTTATTATAATATGTTTGTCAATAGATATAATTATAATTGTGAAAGTCTTGTATATAAAAATAAAATGTACCCCATAAAATAGGTAGTAGATAGAATGCCCTCAAGCTTCAATTACTAAAACTATTTTAAAGAATACATTGTTCTTTATTCAATTTAAAAAATAATCTTAATGCATCAATTATCCCTTTTTCAACGCAATAACATATTTATACTCATCCGCCTTATAATCATTGATAGATAATTCCAAAGGACGATTTAAATGATCATAGGTAATACGTTCACGACGAAACACCGGTTCTCCCTCTTTCATATATAATTCTTTCCTTATTGAAGCTGAAGGTATTGCAGCTTCGATCGTTTCAACTGCACGATCGATATGAAAGCCTTGTTCTTCATATAAAGCATAGACAGAGGTCTTTTCGTCAAGTTTATCCTCTTCAATCACAACGCCGTGCTCTTGCGATATGAACTGTTCATTTATCCCTATGATTCTACCATTCTTAAGACGAAGTCTTTTTAAGTGATAGACCATAGAACCCTCGCGTAACTGTAAATAGTCACATACTACACCAGATGCAGGTATTTCTTCAAAGTCTAAAATGATGGAAGAAGGACGTTCTCCAAGTTTTACAATATCCTGTGAAAAACTACTCACACCAACCAAGTCTGAATATTTACGCTGTGTCATTACATGAGCGCCTTTTCCCTTTTTGATTTTGATAAAACCAGCTAGTTCAAGATCTTGTAGTGCTCTTCTTATGGTGATTCGTGATACGTTAAATTCATTTTGTAATGAAGCTTCTGAAGGTATTAGTTCATTTTCTTTATATACTCCATTTTCAATTCGTTTTTGAATCTCACGATACACTTGTAGATATAGTGGTGCTTTATGATCAGATGTTTTCATAGAAATCCCCTTTCCATCGTCTTCCTTGATATAAATATAGCATAACATGTTATAAAAAGAAAGATGCCTATTATAACATCTTTCTTTTTACTTATGATTATATTTCCATTTTTTTCTTTTTTCAATCCCTAAAGCATGAAAAAAAAGGAGCATTTCTACGCTCCTTTATTCGTTATTAAGCTTTTCCTGTAGAACCGAATTCTTTCATCATAGCTGTAACTTTAGCTTGAATTGCATCAGCACCTGGTTTTAAAAGTTTACGTGGATCGTATCCTTTACCTTCTTGGTCTTTACCAGCTTCTACGTATGTACGAGTCGCTGCAGCAAATTCTAACTGTAATTCTGTGTTAACGTTAATTTTAGAAACACCTAAAGAAATTGCTTTTGCGATTTGATCAGCAGGGATTCCTGAACCACCATGTAATACTAATGGTTTACCATTTGTAGCGTCTTGGATTTCTCCTAAACGTTCAAAGTTAAGACCTTTCCAGTCTGCAGGGTATTTACCATGGATGTTTCCGATACCAGCAGCTAAGAAGTCTACACCTAATTCAGCGATAGTAGCACATTCTTTAGGATCTGCTTGTTCACCCATAGAAGTAACACCATCTTCTTCACCACCGATTCCACCAACTTCACATTCAATAGAGATTCCTTTTGAGTGAGCTAGTTCGATCATTTCTTTTGATTTTGCTAAGTTTTCTTCGAATGCATAGTGAGAACCATCAAACATTACTGAAGTGAACCCAGCTTCGATACAAGCTTTTGCACCTTCATAAGAACCGTGATCTAAGTGAATTGCAACTGGAACAGTGATTCCTAAGAAATCATGGATTTCTTTCACCATTGCAACGACGTTTTTGAATCCGCACATGTATTTTCCTGCACCTTCAGAAACACCTAACATAACTGGTGATTTTGATTCTTCTGCTGCAAGTAGAATAGCTTTTGTCCATTCCATGTTGTTGATGTTGAATGCTCCTACTGCGTAATGACCAGCATGAGCCTTATCGATCATATCTTTTGCTGAAACTAATGCCATAAATAATTCCTCCTTTTATCATTTTTACACTCTTATTCTACTTCATTTTTACCTTTTTGAAAAGGTTATTTTAACATTCTCTTCGTTTATTATGTAATGTAAAGACTTTCATAGCCCTATGATTCTTTATTTTTCTCGTTTTATTTTCTTAGACATAATAAAAACGCACAATCGTGCGTTAGTATTCGTCATCTTTTTCTTTTGTTTCTACTTCTTCAGAATCATCATAGCTATCACTATCATCGTCGTCAGATTCATCAATTAAGATTTCTTCTGTATCTACAACAACTTCTTTATACGTATGACGTTCTCTTAAATCCCATTGGTTGCTGCCAATGTTTACAAAACGATCATCTAATGATAAATCACTATAGAACTGAGCGATATTATCTTCTTCTTGTTCCTTTGTAAATGCCATAATCTGACATACTTCTTCCCATAACTTTATAAATACGATAGCTTTTTTCTTAGGTTTCATCAAATCATAAGCTACATCAATCATTGCCTTTTTCATAAGAATATTTCCTCCTACATTTTCTCTATGGCATCTACACCGATAAGATATAACGCATTCTTCAGTGTAATCTTAGTTGCTTTTAAAAGAGCAAGACGCTGTGAAGATAATTCTTCGTGTTCTTGATCGATAACTTTACAAGCATTATAGAAACTGTGGAAATGCTGTGCCAGTTTCTGTATATAGTTACAAACCTTATGCGGAGCACGATTGCGTGCAGCATCGCTTACAACATTTGTGAACTCATTGATATACTTCATTAAAGCAATTTCTTTTTCATGTGTTAATAATTCAAAACTCGTTGCTTCTTTCATATCAGGAGCTTGACGAAGAATGGAACAAATACGTGCATGCGCATATTGTGCATAATACACAGGATTATCATTACTTTGTTTTCTCGCAAGACCAAGATCAAAGTCTAGGTGTGTATCAACTGCTCTTTGTACAAAGAAGTAACGAACCGCATCCACTCCTACCTCATCACATAACTCACGAATCGTAACAGCATTACCAAGACGTTTACTCATCTTGACCTCTTCCCCGTTTTCCACTAGACGTACCATCTGAATGATATCCACCTGTAGTTTATCTGGGTCATTGCCTAACGCCTCTATACTTGCCTTTAAACGAGGGATATAGCCATGGTGGTCTGCACCTAACAAATCCACTAATAAATCATACCCTCTATCTAACTTATCCTTATGATATGCAATATCAGGTACAAGATATGTATAAGAGCCATCATTTTTTCTTAATACACGATCTTTATCATCTTTGAAGTCTGTTGTACGAAACCAAAGAGCACCCTCTTCTTCATAGAGTAATCCTTTTTCCTCAAGAAGAGCCAAAGATTTTTCCACTTTACCTTCATCACGAATACTTTGTTCACTACTCCATACATCAAAATGAACACGGAAATAATCAAGATCTCTCTTAATCTTATCCAATTCAAATTCAATACCTTTTTGTTTGAAGAATTTTATATGTTCTTGTGTTTCTTCAACATAAGTATCTTTATACTCTTTCGCAATTTCAATTGCGATATTCTTTACATCCTCACCATGATACCCATCTTCTGGTAAAGAAAATGGCAATCCTAGATATTCACGATATCTAGCTTGTAGTGACAATCCTAAATTAACAATTTGATTCCCTGCATCATTTACATAATATTCACGACAAACATCATATCCACTAGCATTCATCAAACGAGTGATACTATCCCCCCAAGCTGCACCACGTGCATGACCTAAATGCAAATCACCTGTAGGGTTTGCGGATACGTATTCAACATTTACTTTCATACCTTGCCCAGAGTCACTAGAACCAAATGCATCACCTTCAACTAAAACTTTTTGAATAATTTCAGCCAAGGATGTATTTTTGATTACAAAGTTAATAAATCCTGGACCTGCAATTTCACATGTTTCAATAGAAGCTTCTTCATAGTTTAATGCACCGATGATAGACTGCGCAATCACACGCGGATTATTCTTCAATGTTCTTGTAAGCTGCATAGCAATGTTCGTTGAGTAATCACCATGATCTTTATCCTTCGGAATTTCAATCACGATTGTGTCCATATCTACTTCGATTTCAAAAACTTTTAAAACTGCTGAAGACAGTGCCTTCTTTAAATTACTCTCGATTTGATTCACTTTGTCTCCTCCTTTATATCCCATATAATGCGATAGCTTTCTAATATCATACCATTTTGAAGTATATCATATTCAATAGCAATGGTTTTATCTTTCCTAATATATTTGTGTGTGTTTATTTCAATTTCTATAATTCCAAATTCTGTCATTAGTGTACCCTGTGTAAGTTCATTACAAACAAAGCACAGTTCAGAAGAGACATCACTTTTCCTTCTGATCATCAACATGTTATCACTTGCTTCAACACTCACTTCTGCACTGCCATCATATTCAAGATAAGATAGAGATGTGCATGAATCTGTATGAACATAATTGATGGTTCCTTTATACATGATGGACTTATCTTGTGTATTCAGATTTTTCTGCTTTACAATCGCTTGTTTTTTCACATTTTCACCACTTATCATGAGCATTATAGCAGAATTATCATATCGTGCAATACTTTTTTACCATTTTATTTTCTTTTTTTCTCGTTTTCCTTTATCCTATGCTTAAAAATACTTTATATCGTATAGTGATTCACCTTCTATTTAAAACTATTTCTTAAAATCACGTGCAACTATATTACCATTTTGGAATATAGTTTTCATTTAGAACTTAATGTAACAAATATTCTTTATATTCTAAAAGTAGAATATTAAGTTTTGTTCAAAACTATTATTTTTTATCTGCCGTTTATTGTCGTGTTGCTATTTTTTCAAGCACGCCTTTCAAGTGCATGTTTTCGGATCAAAAAAATCAGTATATTTTTATATCAAAAATGACCCAAAAACACAAAAACTCTTCCTTATAATATATATAGCAATAATTCTTTAAAATTTTCTGAAAAAACACACCTCATTTACACTGGGAAAAAATGACCCTATTTTCGCAAAACTCTTCCTTATATTATATATAGCAAAAAAACACAAATTTGTTACTGATTATTCCATATGATATTAGACAAATATACCACTTATATTTTCGATGCACTTTTTATTAAAAAATATAATTTTTGTATATTCCACTTTTATAATATAATATTAACTTGCTTATATTATAAAATATTTCTGCACTTCTTGTGAAATTTTTTCACAGTATTAAATCTTATAGAATTAAATACATTTATCTCTGTTTAATTCCTTTTAAGAGATAATATTATAAAAGTGGAATATTTAATAATTATAATTATGAATCTGTTTCATCTTTTGTTTAAAATTGTAAAGACTGTTCAAACTATAAGCATAAGGGGTGATGCTATGAAAGTCTTTAGAAAAGTTTCCTTTGTCGTTATCTTTGCTATCTTATCAATCATCGGAGGTATTTATATATATGCGTTCGTTGATCGACTATCCTTGGATGAACAACGTAAGAACATTACCATCTATGATACAAATGGGAATGTAATGTATGAATCAAATTTCAAGAAAGATATGCAATGGACCCCTATCTCAAAAATACCTCAGTTTGTACAAAACGCATTTGTCAGTGTTGAGGACAAACGATTTGAATATCACGCAGGTATAGATCCAATAAGAATTTCAAAAGCTCTACTTACAAATATATCGCATGGTGATATATTGCAAGGTGGTTCGACAATTACACAGCAATATGCAAAGAACCTATTTCTAACCAATGAACAAAATGTCCAACGTAAGGTACAAGAGATGTTGTACTCTGCTCGACTAGAAATGCAATATAGCAAGAAAGAAATTCTTGAAGGTTATTTGAACACCGTTTACTTTGGCCATGGAGTATATGGTGTAAATTCTGCAGCAAAGTATTTCTTTGATAAAACGTTAGATGAACTCTCTATTGCAGAGACGGCAATGCTTATTGGCATCCCAAATGGTCCAAGTATCTACTCCCCGTTTCTACATTTAGATAACGCGATTAAAAGACAGCAATTAATTCTAGGTGTTCTTGAAAATAACGGTGTCATATCTTCTGAAGAAAAAGCCAAGGCGCTAAGTGAAACACTCCATCTTGCGGACTCAACAAAAAATAAATCAATTGGAATCGATCAGTATTACATTGATTCGATTATTCAACAAATCAGTAAGATGGATCTTGATTTTAACCAAGAGCTACACATATACACATATTATGATCCTGAAGTACAGCAAACATTAACCGATGCCATTAAGCATAATGTATCTATGGATAGCGACATAGAAGCTGCTGGTATTATTACACAGCCATTCACCGGAAACATTTTAGCAATATCTGGAGGAAAGGATTATACAATCTCTCAGTACAATCGAGCATTGAATAGTTCTAGGCAAGTCGCAAGTACTATTAAACCACTTCTGTATTACTGTGCCTTACAAAATGGATTTACTCCTGCATCCCAATTCACATCAGAAAGGACACAGTTTCATTTAGACGGAAACGAAGAATACTCACCCACCAATTATGGAGATGTCTATGCGAATGGAAAAATATCCATGATTAATGCAATTGCTTTATCAGATAATATATACGCTGAAAAGACACACATGTTTTTGGGAATCAACACATTGCATAATGCACTTCTTGATTTTGGAATTAAACAATCTACTCCCACACCTTCACAAGCATTGGGTACAGTCAGCATGTCCTTAGCACAACTGAGCCGTATTTATAACACCTTCGCAAGTGAGGGCTTGTATACAGAACCATCCATGATTAAACAGATCAGCAATAAGAACAAAGTCATTTATAAGAAACCTGAAGAACCTAAACGATTATTGAATCGTGATGAAACACTGGTTCTTGATCAAATGCTAACCGCAACTTACGATATCAAAAACAAATCCTATACATGGCCAAGTATGTATGGATATCAACCAGATGTGAAAGTCGCTGTAAAATCTGGCACGAGTGATTGGGATTCCTTAGTGATTGGTTTCAACCCAGAATATACCGTTGGTATTTGGACGGGGTTCGATGACAATCGAGAATTAGGTACCCAATACTTTAAACTGAGCAAATCTATATTCAAGGATACATTCAATGCATTATATACATCACGCACAGGTGTATGGTATCAACCTAGCGATGAAATCATCGCAAAAACCGTAGATCCTATTAGTGGAGAAGAAAAAAATGATGGTTCTACCTATTGGTTCCTAAAATAAGTAAGGTAAATAAAGCAAAAAACACCCAAATATATACTATAATCGACAAATATAACCCAATTTTGCATAAAATTCAAAAAAAAATTAAAAAATTTTTAAATATTTCTAAAACGTCATATGAGCCTATAAACAAAAGCCGAGGACCGAATTGAAGACCCCCGGGAATCTTACGAAAATGAAAGATTTCAAAATTTAGGGGTTGCAATTAAAAATTTGCTTTGTTACAATGAGGACGTTGATATCGAGGTGATGAGATGAATTTTATCGAACGAAATACAAAAAAAGTAGCGTTGATCGTCTGTGTAGCTACAGCTGCATCAGGTGTAACAACAGTATTTGCTGCTCAAAATGCTGAAGGATGGCACGGAACTGGATCTCAGAAAGTGTTTATTGCTGAAGGCAAAGAAAAAGTAAATAGCTGGGTATTTGATGAAAACGGTGCTTACTATGTAAACGCAAGTGGACATCCTATTACTAGTGCTTGGAAAGTTATCAATGGTGCTAAATATTACTTTAACGCTGATGGCGTAAAAGTTTCAGGAACTCAAATTATTGATGGGAAACGTTATTACTTCCAAAAAGATGGTGTATTGCCACAAGGTTGGAACAAAACAAACGATTCTTACTATAACGAATTTGGTGCAGAACTTACAGGTGTTCAAACAATTGATGGTAAAACATACAATTTCGGCGATGCTGGTAAATTACAGCAAGGCTGGGTAACTGTAGATGGTAAAAAAGTTTATTTCAACAATGGAGCATTAGCTTCAGGTGAAATTGAAATTGATGGACAAAAGTATAACTTCAACGATGATGGAACAATCACAAAAGGTTGGAAAAAAATCGGTGATGAAAAAGCTTATTGTGATGACTATGGAAATATGATTCATGGTTGGAAAGAAATCGATGGAAAGAAATACTACTTCAACAAACAAGGATTTGCAGCTACAGACACTGAATATGCAGGTTATGAATTCGATGCAGACGGTGTTGCTACTGAAATCAAAGAAACAAAAACTACAAATTCTAATGGAGGTTCTACTGGATCTAGCTCTAGTGCAAATCTTCCATCCGCAAAAGGTGGTATTGCTGGTGCAGCTTTAGCTCAGGTTGGTGTTTACCAGGATTGTACTGCTTTAGCTTCAAATTCATTAGCTTCTGTAGGAATTAATTTCCATGGTTGGCCAGCTGATTACCTTTCATTAGGATCAGTTACAAGTAATCCTCAACCAGGAGACTTGATTTACTACCCAGGACATATTGCTGTTTATATCGGTAATGGTCAAGCTGTACACGGTGGATATTTAGGAAACCAAACTGTTGTAGCTTCAGTTTACATTAGTGGTTCTCCAACATATATTCGTGTAGGTGGATAACATGAAAAGAAGGAAAATTTCCTTCTTTTTTTCTTTTTTAACCATTTCTTAACATTTCTTAAGGAATTAAATAGAAAGAATTACACTTTTTAAGCGTTTTAAGAGATATTTTAGTCAGTCGCACACTTTGATTACCCCCATATAATGAAAGACGCTTAAAATGAATTTAAAAGCATTTGTTTCTATGCAACCCTCAGTTGCAAATATTTTCCTTTTGTAGCATGCACAAAAAGAAGACCATTCTATACTCGCAAATGGTCTTCTTTTTGTTATTATTCGATTGTTTCTCTCCAAATCTTTGCCCCAAGAGCTAAGAGTTTATCATCAATATGTTCGTATCCTCTTTCGATATGATAGATGTTACGTATGGTTGTAACACCATCCGCAATTAACCCAGCAATTACAAGACTAGCCCCACATCGTAAATCTGTTGCGCATACTTCCGCTCCAGATAATGGTGTAGGTCCGCTCACAAAGGAGCTAGGTATCATAACATTGATATTAGCACCCATCTTATTCAATTCATGACAATGCTTAAAACGTTCTGTATAAATTGTCTCTGTTATAATGGATTGTCCAGTAGCTTGTGTTAATAAGGTCGTTAATGGTTGTTGTATATCTGTCGCAAACCCTGGATAAGGCAATGTTTTTATATCCGTCGCTATAATGTTTTCACTTTTGGTAATACGCACATTATCTACACCGATTTCCATCGTGATTCCAATTTCCTTCAATTTTGATAATAAGGCTTCTAAATGATGTGGAATGATATTATCAATAACAACATCATCTGCTGCTGCCGCAGCCATCACAATATACGTCGCAGCTTCAATGCGGTCAGGAATAATTTCATGGAAACATCCACTCAACTCTTTCACT
>JAVWJF010000031.1:0-15156 GCA_036639195.1 Longicatena sp. | reverse complement strand
ACACCTGATACATTCTTATCCTTAGCAAATAAAACAAGCACAGAGCTATCGGATGAAAATGATTCTACTAAGATATTGAAATTAAATGTTGTAAATCCTGAGGCACTTATAGAAAAAGTAAAAGCAATGAAATGATAAAAACAACTCCTTTGTTCATGTAGAATGTTACATGAAGAGGAGTTGTTTTTATGTAGTAAACCTTTTAAATATCATGTAGAAGCCAAATGTTATGAAACAAAGACTTACGACCATACCAAGAAGCGAACTGCTTGTGGAAGCATAGGTAGATTTTTGCATAGTTAGTAATGCACATTGTATTGCGACAATCGATACGCAAGCATCTGCAAAATTAATGATTTTAATAACAGAAAACACTGGTTGTTTTTTACCTCGTGCTTGAAGGACTCCATAAATCGCAAAGCCGATTTTATAAAAAGCGATTGCAGCAACACCAAACACAATATACTGAGGATAGGCGATTACTTGATTATTGGTATACATCCAAATACAACATAAGAGATAAGAGATCCCTAGTGCACACATAAAATAGCCACTATGATGATATATTTGAATTTGTTTATCGTAAGAAGAGGATTCTCCTTGATTACGCATGAACTTAGCACAACGATGTAATACATGTGCTTTACTTATACAAATGGTTAGGTAGTAAAGAGAAGTTATCATGAACCAATAAGATGATAACAAAAGACCGATCCATAACTTAACAATCGCAATTCCTAGGTTCAATAACGTGGAACATAAGGTGAATGAAAAGGTTCTATGGGATGAATACTTTTTTAACAAGAGCAACATGTGTAGCTTATTTTATTTTGACGCAGAAAGGCAACAAGCCTAATAATAGTAGGATTCCTACTATACCAATACAACTTCCTAGAAGTATTTGTTCATACACCATAGATATACTCATACCAGCACCAAAGCATAGGATGCCAAAAATACATAAGATGAAAAGTAAAATTGTTTTTCCATTTATGTGTATGGGTGTCATTTGTTCCATTCTGCGATAGACAAGAATCATAATGAATAAGACGATAAGTCCAACCACACCCATTACGATACCTTGGTTGAAAAGGTTCCACTCAGGTAGTAAACACATACACATTCCTAAACCTAACAACAAAATTCCAAGCGTACCTAATATTAAGGATACATACGTACTTTTCTTCATATCTTCTACCTACTTTCCTCTTTGTTCTGTTTTTCTTTCTTTAATCGTTCTTTTGCGTCTTCAATAGATTCGCCATCATGCGTTAAATAGTTGTCCACAAATTTATCCTCAATTTTTGTGTAACCTTCCACTACTCCAGATTCAATTTTTTTATAGCCATTGATCACGGCCTTTTCGATTTTTTTGTTTGCTTGAATAAGTTTTGATTTTGCCATATAAATATACCTCCTATAAACCAACACTTGTTGTAATATTACAATTACAGTATAATTTCATTAAGCGTAGGTTTCAATCATCAAAAACGCAACATTTGTTGGAATAATGGAGGATATGTTATGAATATAGCGAACAACGCAAGACGAAAAGCATCTCAAAAGAAAATTGAAAATGCTTTTATTGAGTTGATTCAGGATAAAAAAGTAGAGGATGTATCAATTACTGACATTTGTTCGATTGCAAAAGTTAATCGTTCTACTTTTTATGCAAATTATGTAGATATATATGATTTAGTGGAAAAGATACGAGAAAGAATGTTGAACGATTTCTTTTTGTTATATGAAGATGAAATGAACCATAAGTATAATTCAAATGACTTTTTAAAACTATTTCAACATATTAAAGAAAACCAAATGTTTTATCATACGTATTTCCATTTAAACTTTGATTTGGACTATATAATTACTGCCTATGATACTGATGCTGCAAAGAGGTACTATAACAATGAGTTTATAGAGTATCATATGAATTTTTTTAGAGGGGGAATTACCTCTATTATCAAAATGTGGTTAGCAAACGGCTGTGATTTGAGTTGTGAGGAAATGTTCCGTATTATTAAAACAGAATATCAAATGAAAGTGTAAAAAAGGAAAACGAGATTTGTTTTCCTTTTTTGAAACTAGTATACGATTTTAATAAGTGTCTTTCATATCAACTCGTGCCATGGAGTCTTTATAGTATTTGAAATCGGTAAAGACATCTTGTTTGTATGGATTGATATGTTTTTTTCTTGCTAGATAAATAATATATCCTAAAGCAATTGCATTCACAATGAGGGCGAGTGCACTTATGATCGTCATCATCGTAGGATCAGCATTTGCACTTCCACCAGCAACAATTCCATTTAAAGTTCCATCTGCATATAAAGATGGTAAAGTAGCCCATGCGAACATTTTACTACCATTCGATAACGTTTCTTGAAACATAGGGAATACTTGAGCAAACATACACCAGATACATAAGGTATTGGCACGATTCATAATCCAGCCACCTTTATTCCAAAGGAGTGCTGCAATTGTTGGAGCCAATAATAAGGCAACTCCACAAAACCATGCATGTGTTGGCAAGCAGTTGTATGTGTACGCAAAGTTCCAAATGTCATATACCAAAATATAAATCCAAATCATATCTGGCCAAACCATATCTTTTTTATCTTTAGATGAATAAATTGACCACCATCCTGTCATACAAAGGATATTTAAAATACCTGCTAAACCATTGAATACATTGTGCCATCCTCCATAAAGCCATACATCTTCAGAAGATAACCACCAAGAGTACCAACCATTGAAAGCAGACTCAAAATCACTTACTACAGCAATTAAGATATTAATTGCTACAATTGCAAATGGAAAGACTTTAAACCAATGTTGTTTTCCAATACCCCATTGGTATTTGATCATCATAAATCCAATACATCCAGCTAGGCTCGCATATAGTTTTGCATAATGAAACCAACCATTCATATATACATAGGTTTGATTTTCTAGTGCCCATTGCATGCCCATGCTTGCACAGACTGTAATCGTTATAAAATAAATCGTTAAAATGGATGGCAGAATAAAGAACATGAAAATACCACCAAATTTTGATCTACGTGAAACTTCATTCAACGCAATAAGTGCAGCTAATACGCCAATGAGTGCCAACCATTGAGGTAAGGCATCAGCGCCAAATACATGAAACATTTCGATTCCCTCTTTCATTTATTATTGTGCTTCTATTTCTTTTATATTGCATTCATCTCCCGCAATTAAATAGGTGTGTTCACTTTTACAACAAGGGCATTGTTTGCCATGTGGCAGTGTTGCATATGTTTGTTTACAATCTTCACAATAGGTTGTTGCAGGAAGAATTTCAATTTTAAGTTCTGCTTTTTCAATTAAAGGAAACTTTTTGCGATAATACTCCCAACAATCACTTAGGTAATGAGGAATGATGGCACTGACTTCACCAATTTCTAAAGTTACAGCACCAATTTCCTCTAATTTGTTTTCTTTCGCAATTGTATGCAAGGTTTTGTTTAAGTGGATAATAATTCCAAGTTCATGCATAACAAGAACCTTATTGTTTCTTTTTTAAAAGGATTTTAATTCCACGTTTTGCAGCATATGGAAGGATACCTTTTAGCTTATCTTCAGCAGATCGCATATGAGATGCTTCAGGTAAATCACGACTAAGGTGAATGGCATCAAATTCACAACGCGTTGTACAAAGGCCACAACCGATGCACTTATTCTCATCCACGATAGTGGCACCACAACCTAGGCAACGTTTTGCCTCTGCTTGTACTTGTTCTTCCGTAAAAGTAGAACGCAAATCATGGAACGTTTCTTTAGCAACTCCACTTTTTCTTCCAGGTATTTGTCGTTGTGCATTGTCAAATTCTTCTACCACAATTTCAGATTTGTCTAACTCTTTAAATTGACGAAGATCACGTGCTAATGTTAAAGAATGACCTTTATGAACAAAGCGATGAATAGACACACTACCTTCTTTTCCCGCTGCAATGGCATTAATTGCAAATTTTGGACCAGTATATACATCACCACCAACAAAGATATCACTTTGTGCAGTTTGTAGAGTAATAGCATCTGCTTTAGCTGTACCATTTGAATTAAGTTCAACGGCGCTACCCTTTAGTAAATCTTTCCACTCAATGGATTGTCCTATAGAAAGGAACACATGTTCACAATCGACTCGTATACAATCGTTTTCATCGTAAACTGGGTGGAAACGTTTTTTCTCATCAAATACAGATAAACATTTTTTGAAGATTACGGCACAAACTTTTTGATTCTCTAAAACGATTTCTTTAGGTCCCCAACTTGTATGGATGTGAATACCTTCACTTTCGCATTCTTCGATTTCTTCTTTTGATGCTGGCATTATATCTCTTGGTTCTAAACAATACATAGAGACATCATCGCTACCTGCGCGCATTGCACTTCGAGCAACATCAATGGCTACGTTTCCACCACCGATAATAATACTCTTTCCTTGAATTTTCTTTGTATTTTCATGCAAGTTGATATCACGTAAGAAATCTATTCCAGTCTCTACTCCCTGTCCTTCTTCACCAGGGATGCCTGTTTTACGACCACCTTGTGCGCCGATAGCTACATAGAATGCCTTAAATCCTTGTTCGCGTAATTGGTCAAGGGTAATATCTGTTCCCACTTCCACTTCAAATTTGAAACAAATTCCCATTTCTTTTAAGATATCTATTTCCGCATCAATGATGGATTTTTCCAATCGGAAAGAAGGAATCCCATTCATTAACATTCCGCCAGCACGTTTTTCTTTTTCAAAAATGGTCACTGGATATCCTTTGGCACGTAAGTAATAAGCCGCAGACATCCCAGCTGGTCCAGCACCAATAACTGCGATTTTCTCTTCAA
Organism: Longicatena sp.; assembly: GCA_036639195.1. Lineage (GTDB taxonomy): Bacteria > Bacillota_I > Bacilli_A > Erysipelotrichales > Erysipelotrichaceae > JAVWJF01. Next base: position 10,290 of record JAVWJF010000031.1, on the reverse strand, counting down.
ATTGTTTTCCTTCATGATTTTCACACGTTGGTATAAAGCGCTGTTCTTGATGCAATTCTTGTTCTGCTATAAACTTCTTGATTTCATCAATAGCTATCACCTGATCAATGGTACCTCTTGTACATGCGTCTTCACAACGTCGATTACAGATAGCTCCACAAACAGCAGGGAATGGATTTTCGTTTTTTATGAGTTTTAAGGCATCCATATACCTACCTTCAGAAGCCATTTTTATATAAGCTTGTATTGGTAGATGGGCAGGACAAGCAGTTTTACATGGGGAAGTTCCTGAATCATAACAGTTAATCTTCGCATGATCACGATAGTCTTTATCCCATTTGTCAGGACCCCATTTTGTGACATCTGGTAGGAGTGCTTTAGGATACTCGATTTCTCCATGATTAGTACACAATTTTTGACCAAGTTTAGCTGCACCAACTGGACAGATTTCCACACAACGACCACAAGCAGTACATTTTTCACGTTCTACGTGTGCACGGTATGCAGAACGCGACATATTTGGTGTATTGAATAATTGAGAAGTACGTAATCCATTACAAACTCCTGCAGCACAGTTACAAATCGCAAATATTTTATCTTCTCCATCAATATTTGTAATCTGATGAACATAGCCATGTTCTTCAGAACGATTCAAAATTTCCATAACTTCATCAATATCGATATAGCGACCTTTTCCTGTATCGACTAGGTATTCAGCCATATCTCCAACACCAATACATAAATCTCCTTCAATATCTCCACTGCCTTCACCACGTACTCGTTGTTGACGACGACAAGAGCAAGCACCTACAGCATATTTATCTTTGTATTTATTCAACCAATAAGAAATATGTTCTACACTCGCAGATTGTTGTTGAGCAGGAATGGCTTTTTCCACAGGGATGACATGCATACCAACACCTGAACCACCCAAGGGTACCATGGGAGTGATCTTCTCTAGTGGTAAACGTGACATATGTTCAAAGAAATCCGCAAGTTCGGGATGTTCTTCCACTTGTGATGCATTCATCATCATAAATTCTGCACACCCTGGAACAAACATTGGTAATACATATTGGATGTGATGATCTTCATTTTCACGATTATATTCAATCATTCCAATAACGCTCATTTCCTTTAGTAATTGTGCTACTCGTGATTCATCCTTATTACATTTTTTTGAGATTTCTTTGAGAGTCATTGGTTTGCGCACTTTCATTGAAAGACATACTTCTGCCATTTCATCTGTTAATACACCTGCTAGACCCCAGTATTCAGGATCATTTACTGTGACTTTGACACCAATTCGATCAGTTATTTTCTGTCCTAACTTTAGGATCAGTTTACGTTCCTCCATGAAGTTTCTCCTTTATTATGATTTTGTCCATGATTTTACTTGTTCTTTTAGCCAGTTTGTCCATTCATCCATGCCTTCTCCTGTTTTGGCACAAATAGGTATGATTTTCATATCAGGGTTTAATTTCCATACACGTTGTTTACAGGCTTCTAAATCAAATTCAAAGTAAGGAAGGACATCAATTTTATTGATAAGAAGGCATTGACATACCTGAAACATCAATGGATATTTCAAAGGTTTATCATCTCCTTCAGGAACACTTAAAATCATTGCGTTCTTAACAGCACCTGTATCAAATTCTGCTGGACAAACAAGATTTCCTACATTTTCAAGAATTGCAAAATCGATATCGGTGATATCCAATTCATCCAATCCTTGTTTTGTCATATCTGCATCTAAATGACACATACCACCAGTATGAAGTTGTATAACTTTCGCTCCACTCTTTGCGATTGTATCCGCATCTACAGCACTATCTATATCTGCTTCCATAACACCGATACGAAGATCATCTTTTAAAGACGCAATGGTACGCATAAGGGTCGTTGTTTTACCACTTCCTGGGGAAGACATCAGATTCAATAAAAAAGTTTTATTATCTTTCAACATATTACGTAATTGATTTGCTTCTTGTTCATTGCTATCAAAGATTCGTTTCTTTATTTCATACACTTTATACATGCTCTTCCTCCTACCTATGAGACAACACAGATTTTATTTTTCCCTGTGGGTCTTTTACTAATAAGTTTATCATCCAAATCAATAAACCAAATGCAACTACCGATATTCCAAGAAATGTATCATTTAAAATTGAGGACATATCTGGTGTAAAATACGCAGCCTTTAATTCTACAAATTCAAATACTGCATCTACCAACCACATGAGAGAAGCTCCCCAGTATAAAAAACATAAAGTTGAAATTTTCATATCGTCACAAGGTGCTTTCTTATACCATAAGGTGGTAGAAATGATGGCGGCGAAGATGGTAATCAAAAGTGTCATTATACACCCTCCTTTTCTTCGATAGTAGAAAAAGAACGTTTCTCAATTGCATTTGTAACGAGGACCATACCTACCCAAGCGATTGTCACAACACCTGCCATACAAACGCCCACTGTGGACATTTCCTTTAACATTATCATGGTGTCTTTCGCAGAATATGCAGCGGTTAAAAATGGATAGTAGGGAATGATTTCTCCATGCCATAAATGTTCAAATGCTAATAATGCAGAACCACCCCACAGTAATCTACTCAACCATTTGCGTTTTCGAATAAAGCATGATGCTGTGGTATAACCAGAACTACTAACACCTCCGTTTTTCTTCTCATAATGCTCAATCCCTTTCCCGATAACACTAACTACTGCAGCTTCTACAGCCGGAACGATAAAACAAGCCATACACTATTTCCTCCTTTATTTAAAGTATGTAATATATCTACACTTTAATTGTAAACGCTTACGAAACGTGCGTCAATTCGCCAACGAAGGATAATCAAGTTTTTATGAAAAATTTGACGTAAGTTTGCGATTTGTGTTATGATGACACTGGTTGAACCAGTGTCAGGAGGTTACTTTATGGAATTTAAAAAAATTAGTTCTCCAACATTAAAAGAACTATTTGTGGAAGAGATTGAGTCTATGATTCTTTCAGGAGAACTGGCAAATGGAGAAAAATTGCCACCTGAGCGAGAAATAGCACAACAAATGCAAGTATCTAGATCCGTAGTAAATGATGGAATCGTAGAAATGGCTCGCAAAGGATTTTTAAGAATTATTCCAAGACAAGGAACATATGTTGCGGATTATAAGAAATATGGAACCATAGATATTCTTATTTCCATTATGAAAAATGGAAATGTAAGTAATGATTATATACGTTCAACATTAGAACTTAGAAATGTTTTTATGGATCTTGCGTTGGATACAGCGATACCTAATATGCAAGATAAAGACATAGATGAATTGAAACAGACATGTCAATTATTTCACCAGGTTACCTCTTTAACAGAACATGCCGAAACGATTTTTGAATTTGATCATCAACTGATGATGCATTGTGATAATGTGCTATTACCCATTTTGTTCTCTTCTTTTAAAATACCGAATGTTATGTTGTTTGAACGTTATTTCAAACTGCATGGTATTGAAAAAATGCATCAACGGAATATGTTATTGTTGCAATGTATAGAGCGTAATGATGTGCAAGGTGCGAAAGCTGTTATGAAACAATCAATTGAAGACACGATACATGGAAAAACAGAAATTTATACAATGAAATAAACATGAATGAAAAAAGCATCTCCTTCTCAAATGAGAAGAGGATGCTTTTCTATAATTGAATACCAAATTGATCAGTGATAAATGATAAATCGTTATATAACTGATTTCTAGAATATCCACTGTTTGTTAATTCGCTTTCTGTTCTTGCGTTGATTTGATCAAAACAAGATAGGGCAACAGATAAGAACTCCATATTTCCATCTTCAAAATCATCTTTGATTAAGGTCACAGCTTCTTTATATTTCCCTTCATCAATTAGCTTTCTTAATTTACGAAGATAGTTTTTTGCTTTTTCATCACTTAATTCTTCTTCTTGCACTTCTTTTGATGCTTGTCTATGGAGAAACACTTTCCCTATCATTCCGGTGATATCTTCAATTTGACGCATGATAAAATCATTTTCAAATATGCTCATAGGGTTGCCATATTAGTTTTCATCTGTTGGAAATACAATATTTCCATCTTTACGTAAAGCAGTGTATACTTCCATAACATTACGACTATAAACAAGATGTTCATGACATTCTTCTAGAGCATTTTCTTCAAATTGTTTTTTGAAGTCTTGTAATTCATAGAAGAGTGAAATTTCATTTTGTTTCACAGATATTTCTTCATCAGTACCATTTACATGAATGGTAAAGCTAGCACATTTGCTTGTTTCAGAATGTAATGTGATATATCCTTTTTCACCTTGTATTTGTGAAATGCATTTACTCTTAGTATCTTTACATCCTACACATACTGCTTTAAAACCATCGTATTCTAGAATGGATACGCCGCTTGTATCGATTCCATTAGGATGTTTATTAGGGAAGTAGTGAAGGTCTTGTGGTTTTCCAAATAGACCAATTACAAAATGTAAGTTATAAATCCCAATATCCGCTAATGCACCACCTGAAAAAGCAGGGTTAAATACATTTGGAGTTTCACCAGCAAGTAGTTTATCATAACGACTAGAGTACTGTGAAAAATTACACTGTACCATACGAATGGTTCCTAATCGTTTGATTTGTTCCTTAATTAGTTTATAGTTTGGCATATGTGCAGTAACGATTGCTTCATGTAAGAATAAAGAATGTTCTTTTGCATATGCAAATAGAGTATCAAATTCTTTTAGAGTAGAAGCGAAAGGTTTTTCACAAATGACGTGTTTCCCAGCCTTCATTGCTTTGAAGGAATGTTCATAATGTAAACTGTTTGGGGATGCGACATAAATAAAATCAATATCTTCCCTAGATAACATCTCATCCAGATCCGTATAAATATCTGTAATATGATATTTTTCCGCAAGATTTTTTGCATTTTCTTTGTTACGTGAATACATTGCCACACATTCTATATCGTTTTGTGTAGCGGCATTTAAGAACCAGTCAACAATCATACCAGTCCCAATTGTTGCGACTTTCATAAAAACACCTCCTAGTACCAATACTATAGCATATTTTAAGTTAAGAATATAGTAAGGATTGTTTCATTTACATACTGGAAAGGCTTCGTTATAATGTAAGTAGACAAAGGGGAAAGATATGAAGAAAGTAAATAAAATAATATATTGTATCATCATGATGTTGTTATGTATCGTTCCAATCCAAGGCAGAGCAGGAGGCGGAGGATCTGGCGGAAGTGGAGGAAGTGGTGGCTCAGGAGGGTCAGGGAGTTCATCTTCTTCTGAATCTTCATCTCATGGTGATTCAAGGGATGGAATCTTTATAAGTATAGGATTTGTTGGACTTATGATTTTTGGGGCAGGAGGTTCTGCCTATTATTTCCGTTATCAAGTATATAAAAAGAAAAGAATAAGTGGAAAACTTCTAAAAGAACTGGACGATATAGATGAATTCTGGGATGAACGTCGTATACAAAAACAAGTGGAAGATATTTTCTATCAAGCACAAAGTGCATGGACAAATAAGAATATAGAGATTTTAAAACCATATGTAAGCGAAGACTTATTTGAGAATTGGCGTATGAAAATTGATTGGATGGATATACGCAAAGAACGCAATATATTAGATAAGGTAAAACTATTATCAAGCCATGTTGTAAGTATTTATGATTCCAAAGTAAATGAACATGATATGTTTTGGGTGTGTATTAGAGGTAAGATGGTAGATTTTAAAATCGATGAAGTAGAGGAGGTTATCATCGAAGGAGATAAAAGATCACACGAGTTTTTTGAATATTGGAAGTTCATTAGAAAAGATAATACAATTTTATTAGATGAAGTACGACAAAAAGATGAATTAGATCTTCATACGCTAGTTGATCTTAGTGAGGAGTTACATGATGAAGACGATACAAGTAGTTTGCGGAATCATTAAACAAAATGGTAAATATTTGATTGCAAGAAGAGGAAAAGGTGTACGTGAAAATATATGGGAATTTCCAGGTGGTAAAGTAGAGGCAAATGAATCTCTTGAAGAAGCAGTTCAAAGAGAAATCAAGGAAGAACTAGAAATCGATGTGAATGTAATGCGTCATGTACTAGATATTATAGATGAAAGGGAAGATATGATACTACAGGTATCTGCATTTCTTTGTGAGTTTGTATCTGGTGAGATAAAGTTACACGCTCATCATGAAGCTTGTTTTGTACGGGCGAATGAACTTACTGCGTATTCATTTGAAGAAGCAGATCAACCAATCTTGCAGGCACTTATTGAGAGTTCATATTAAAGTAGGGAGAAAGAATATGGGAATGATAAAAAAAGTTTTTCGGTTTCAAAAAGATGTATTATCAATTAAGCCTGATATGTATATAGGTGGAAGAGAGTGGTTATTCTGTTTCATGTTTTGTTTTATTAATTTACCAGTTGCGCTAGTTGTGTGCGTTTGTATTTTTATGTTCAAAATATATGATACTGAAGACTCTGTATTTTTAAAAGCTTCAAAAAAATTTAAAATATTCAATGTTTATTTAAGTGGTTATATTTTGTTTGGACTTACTATGTTGGTTTTCTTTTGTATATTTATGCTTATTGGATTACCATTGCGCTTAATTACTACAGGAAACCTGGATGGTGTATTTTCCGAAATGTTTATGTTCACAATGAAAGATAGTATAGAAATACTATTTTGTATTTGTCTTTATCAGTTTTCAGTGTTTTATATGCTTGTGATGAAGAATAAAAAGGATTTTACAAATACCTGGAAACTAAGGTTATTTATGATGCTATTAAGTTGTTGTGGACTCGTATTCTTTTTTGCTAGGATATGGATTTTAGAAAATGATGTAGCACTAAATATGATGTATGCACTTGTTTGTGTAAGTGTTTTCGCCTTACCAATAACAGCCTGTACATTCAATGATAAAATCGTTTGATATCTCAGTAAAGTTTAAATTATCGTTCGTATAAATTTATCTGAAATGCTTCAATGTTTTAAATAGCCAAGGTATCATGAATATAGAGAAGATCACTCTATTGAAGGAGAATCTATGAAGAAAAATACAAAAATTAATATTGCATTGATTGTAGTAACATTTATATTAACCATAATATCGCTTCCCCAAACAGTAATATTTTTGCTGTATTCAGCGTGGTCTTCTACCCATGTGTATATGCAATATGTAGCCGTTATCCTAAGTGTATCTGTTTATGGAATCGTTTGGTTAATGGTTATAAATTATGTTGTTCATCAAAAGATGGCAAAGTTTAAAATTCTGGCTGTTTTCCTATTCCCTTTGATTTTGAGTGGAGCAACTTATGCAGGTACACTTGCATATGATGCATATCAAGATCGTTATGTGAAGGTTTCAACAGAAGTTGATTTAGAACAATATAGACCATTCCAAAGTAAGCTATTAGCAACGTTAGATCAAAAGGCAAGTCTTCAAATAGAAGAACCAGTGATTACATTGGATGGAGCTACTGCATTTTATCCTGTATATGCATCGTTTGCACAGGCAATCTATCCTGAAAAAGAATATCCTTTATATGATGGGGATGTTACTTGTTATACAACCCCTGATGCTTATCGACGATTGTTAGAAAAAGAAAGAGATATGATTTTTGTATTTGAACCAAGCAAAGAACAACAAAGTGATTTTGATAATGCGAATGAAACGATGGTGAAAACACCAATCGGTAAAGAAAGTTTTGTATTTTTCGTGAATGCGGCTAATCCAATAGATTCCTTAACAAGCGAACAGATACGAGATATTTATAGTGGAAAGATAACAAACTGGAAAGAGGTCGGTGGTAAGGACGAAACCATCAAAGCATATCAAAGACCAGAAGGTAGTGGTTCTCAAACAGCATTGTTAAGTATGATGAAGGATACACCAGTGATGCAGCCCATAGAAGAAAATGTGGTACAAGGAATGGGGGGAATCATTTCACAAACCGCAGATTATCAAAATCGTGAAAATGCGATTGGGTATTCATTTCGATACTTTGCAAAGGAAATGGTAAATAATAAAGAAATAAAACTTTTGAAGATTGATGGAATATCACCAGATAAAGAAAATGTACGTAATGATAGTTATCCGTTTATATTTCCATTCTACGCGATCCACTTAGAATCCAATCAAAACGAAAGAATAGATACGTTATTACAATGGATTACTTCCTCACAGGGAAAAGAGCTGATTGAAAAAAGTGGCTATGTTACGTATTAAAAACGTAGTATACTATAGAAAAGGGGCGTGAGATTATGATAAAGACGAATGAAACCAAGGTCATGAGAGATCCAATTCACGGATATATCCATGTGGACTTACAAGTGATATGGGATTGTATCAATGCTAAGGAGATGCAAAGATTACGCCGGATTCATCAATTAGGTGGAGATTTTCAGGTATATCATACTGCAGAACATTCACGTTTTTCACATTCTTTAGGGGTGTATGAAATTGTACGTCGTATGGTAGAGGAAATTGATTCCTTAAGTAAAGAATTAACGGAATATGAAAAAGCGTGTGCAATGTTAGCTGGGCTTTTACACGATATAGGACATGGACCTTTTTCTCATGCATTTGAAGGCATCAGTGTATATAAGCATGAAGAATATACAGTAAAGATAATTATAGAAGATAGTGAGATTCATGATATTCTAATGCGTTATGACCCTAAACTTCCTACTGATGTCGCAAGTATTATTTTGTATCAACATCCTAAAGAATGTATGAACCAATTGGTAAGTGGACAATTGGATGCGGATCGCATGGATTATTTATTGCGTGATGCTTATTTTACGGGTACAAGTTATGGGAATTTTGATTTGGAAAGGATCCTAAGAACAATCCGTGTGAAAGACGGAAGAATTGTTGTGAAAGAAAGTGGTATTCATAGTGTCGAGGATTATATTATGGCGCGATACCATATGTATTGGCAAGTTTATTTACATCCTGTAGCACGTAGTTATGAAGCTCTTTTATCCATTATGTTTCAACGTATGAAAGATGTCTATACGCTTCACCCAGAAATGTTAAAGGATGTGCCAATGTTTGAACCATTCTTAGCTGGTGAAGAGGCTAGTATTCATGACTTACATCGTCTTGATGAATCTGCAGCTTTATATGGATTTGCAATACTCCAAAACTGTGAGGACTTCACATTAAGTGATCTAGCATATCGATTATTGAATCGTCATCTGTTTGAATATATTAGTAGTAATGATCCAGCGGATGTGGAAAGAATCCGTGAAAAAGTAAGAGAAATGGGATACGATGATACGTATTATGTATTTCAAGATGCTGTTTCACAAAAGCCATATTCACCATATGCCGGAAAAGAAGGAACACATAATATTTGGGTATTAAGTGATAGTGGAGAAGTGAAAGAGTTATCGAGTGCGAGTGATATTGTACAAGCTTTAACAAAGGTGGATTTGAAAGAAGAGGCAAAAATTTACTTCCCAAAGAAAAAACTATCTATTTCCTAAATTCATAGTAAAATGTTTTCTTAAAGTATGATACAATAGGGACACAGATTGACGCGAGGTGAGAGCGATGGTAAGTTCAGAATTAGAGATTTTGGAAATCATTTCTTCTGTAGGGCAAGCACGAAATTCTTATATTCAAGCTATACAGGAGGCAAAGAGTCATAACTATGAAATGTGCAATACATTGGTTAGGCAAGGGAATGAAATGTATGCGAAAGGACATCGTATTCATCAACAGTTAATTCAACAAGAAGCTGGTGGTGAAAAGGTTGAATTGAATATTTTATTAACCCATGCGCAAGATCAATTGATGAGTGCAGAATGTTTTAAAATTCTTTGCGATGAGTTTATGGATTTATATCGCCGATTGGATGAAATGCACGCTTAATAAACGCAATGAAAAACAAACCTCAGGAGTTGAATAAACGAATGAGGTTTTCTTATGGAAAAATGTAGAAGTTTGTAAAATAAATGCTTACATAGAATAAAAAAATATGATATTATCTACGACGGTGTATAAAAGTATTTTGGTATAAATTAGAAACCGCACAAGTTGCGTGAAACAACACAATATACGGTACAATAGGAGGTTTCTTTATGCCAAAAACAAAATTACAAAGCTTTATTTTTACGCTTGCCATGGCGTTTATCATGGTGTACGCAATGATATGTTATAATATTTCCCTTGCGCTTGGTGGAATGACAAATCAAGTATTTATACTTGCGTTTCATGAAATGATGATTATGTGGCCGATTGCGATTATACT
>JAVWJF010000030.1:10484-15295 GCA_036639195.1 Longicatena sp. | reverse complement strand
GTATTTGCTGCAGAAGATGGACAAATGGAATCAGGATTGCTTGCAAGTGACTCTATTAGCTACACAAAACTTGGTGAACAAGCAGGGGCAATGGCATATGATATTTTAGTAAATGGTAAAAAGCCAAAAGATATGCCAGTACAAACTGCAAAAGATACAGCGCTTTATATCAACAAAGAAGTCGCAAAGAAATTAGGTATAACAATACCAGAGGAACTTGCGAAACGTGCAACGTATACAGACAAATAAGTAGGTGAAGAAATGGATTTTATGTTAGATGTACTCGTACAAGGACTTGCGTATGGTATCTTAGCCATCGGAGTTCTATTGACGTATCAAGTCTTAGATTATGCAGACTTGACCGTTGAGGGAAGCTTCCCTCTTGGTGCCGCAGCTGGTGCCATTTGTATTACCAATGGGTGGAACCCATTTGTTTCTTTAATTATTGCGTTTATTGCGGGTATCATCGCCGGATATGCAACAGGATTCTTACATGTGAAGTTTAAAATATCTTCCCTATTGAGTGGAATTCTAGTTATGACTGCTTTATATTCTATCAACTTAATTGTTGCTGGAAATGTATCACAGATCAATTTATTTACTTATGATACGATGTTTACTTACGGGGATGGAATTGCATCTACCCTTGGACTAAGTGAAGGTGCTGCAGAAACCTTTATTCGCTTTTGGCCAGTACTCATCTTATCAGTATTAGCATTAGCAATGAAATTTATGTTAGACTGGTTTTTATCCACAAAATATGGTTTCTTAATGCGTATTACTGGAGACAACCCACAACTTATCGCAACTCTTGGAAAAGATATTGGTTGGATCAAAATGAATGGTTTAGCTATTTCTAATGGATACGCAGCGCTATCTGGTGCTGTAGTTGCCCAGTTGCTTCGTTCATTTGATGCTCAAATGGGTGCAGGTATGATTGTTCTTGGTCTTGCTTCTGTAATTATGGGTGTTACTTTATTCAAACGTTTCAAATTTGTTTCCTTTACATTCAGTGTTATTCTAGGTGCTATCACCTATCGTTTAGCAATCGCAGTATCTTTGAAATTTGGCCTTCCCCCAACGTATTTACGTCTAATGATGGCTCTTATCTTCATTGCTGTATTGATTTTGGGAAATGGCGTAATGGGAAAATTCTTCCATCGCGACGCAAGGAATTGAGGTGGATGCAATGTTAAAAATTCAACACGTCAGAAAGACTTTTAATAAAAATAGTGCGAATGAAGTTGTATTATTTACTGATTTGAATGTGGAAATCAACGAAGGTGAATTTGTCACCATCATCGGTTCAAATGGTTCTGGTAAATCAACATTCTTTAATATTATTAGTGGAAATATCCAACAAGATACTGGTACACTAACATTTAAAGGTAATGATATTTCAAGAATTCCTGAACATAAACGTTCACATTTTATTGGACGCGTATTTCAAGATCCACAAAAGGGTACTGCCCCTTCCCTAACCATCCTTGAAAATATGGCGATGGCCTATAACAAAGGAAAATCATATGGTTTAACAAAGGGTGTAGATAAGTCACTAATTCCTTTATTTAAGGAAGAGTTAGAAAAAATGCAATTGGGTTTAGAAGATAAAATGATGGTGAAAGTTGGAGCCTTATCTGGTGGACAACGACAAGCATTATCGCTTCTTATGGCAACCTTGATTCGTCCAGATATTTTATTGCTAGATGAACATACTGCTGCACTAGATCCTAAGACGAGTGATTTAATCATTCAACTAACAGATAAATTAGTAAGTGAAAAAAAGATGACAAGTATTATGATTACGCATAACTTGAAACATGCTATCACTTATGGTGATCGTCTCTTAATGTTCCATAAAGGGCAAGTAATTATGGACATTAAAAAAGAAGAAAAGAAAACACTTACTGTAGAAAAGCTAATTGAAAAATTTAACTCTCTAAATATGCTAGATGCTTTAGATGATGAACTTGCATTTAGTGCAAACTAAAAAACAATAATCGAATCGCACATACGTTGCGATTCTTTTTTATACCCATAATTACTTTATCTCTATAGTATACTCTAATGAAAACGTTTATGAAATGTAAGCGTTTTAATTCACATCTTATTTCTATTGGTTTCTCATTTGATTCGCGTTATACTTTAAGTAATAAGCAGCCGCTATGGAGGTAGAACATGAGCAGATTAACGATTATGACAACGACGCAAGCGCAACGTGTCATAGAAGATTTGTATAAAGACCTTGAAAGAAGGATTGTAGCCAGTCCTCCTGGTTTATGTCCAGTAGATATGGCAAGTGCTTTCTTAAAATTGTGTCACGCACAGACATGTGGAAAGTGTGTTCCTTGTCGTGTAGGATTGGCACAATTACAAAGTTTGATTGATGATGTATTGGATGGAAATGCGACATTAAATACAATCGATTTGATTGAAAAAACAGCGCAAATCATTTGTGATAGTGCAGATTGTGCCATAGGATATGAAGCAGCTAATATGGTGTTGCATGGTATTAAAGGATTTCGTTATGACTATGAAGAACATATTTTACATGGTCGCTGTACATGTAGTTTAAATCAACCTGTGCCTTGTGTTTCCATGTGTCCTGCAGGAGTTGATATCCCTGGATACATTGCCTTAATTGGAGAAGAAAATCATAAAGATGCAGTGCGCTTAATTCGAAAGGACAATCCGTTCCCTTCCGTATGTGCATTTATATGTGAGCATCCTTGTGAAGCAAGGTGTCGAAGAAACATGTTAGATGACTCCATTAACATTAGAGGATTAAAACGTTTCGCAGTGGATGAAGCAGGAAAGGTTCCTGCTGAAACATGTGCACCAAAGACAGGTAAGAAAGTTGCTATTGTAGGGGGCGGTCCTGGAGGATTAAGTGCCGCTTACTATTTACAAGAAATGGGACATCAATGCACAATCTTTGAAAAACGTAAGAAATTAGGAGGAATGCTACGTTATGGTATACCTAACTATCGACTTCCTAGAACGCGATTAGATGATGAAATTGATACTATCTTATCCACTGGCGTAAACGTTCATACAGAAGTAGACATTGGAAAAGAAATAACTTTGCTGGACCTTACTAACCAATACGATGCTGTGTATTTGGCAATTGGTGCGCAAACAGATAAAAAAGTAGGAATCCCTGGAGAAGAAGGAGAAAATGTCATTTCCGCAGTATCTATGCTACGTGATATTGGAGATGATATCATGCCTAATTTCACTGGACAACGTGTTTTGGTTATTGGTGGTGGAAACGTTGCGATGGATGTTGCGAGAAGTAGCAAACGTGCCGGAGCTTCTATGGTTGGCATTGCATATCGAAGAAGGAAAGAAGACATGACTGCCCTTCCTGATGAAGTGGATGGAGCCATAGCAGAAGGATGCGAATTATTGCAGTTAGAAGCACCTGTTCGTATTGAACTTGACGAGCACAACAAGGTAGTTGCCTTATGGACACAACCTCAAATTATCGGTATGCATAAAAATGGGCGTCCTGCCCCAATGAACGCAAATCTACCAGAAAGACGTATTCCATGTGATATTGTTGTTGTAGCTATCGGACAAGGAATTGAAAGTCAAAAATTTGCAGAAGAAGGTGTTCCTGTAAAACATGGTGCAATTGATGCCTTAGATCATAGTGGTATCAATTCCATGGAAGGAATCTTTGCGGGAGGAGACTGTGTAACGGGTCCTGCTACCGTCATACGTGCAATTGCTGCAGGAAAAGTAGCTGCAGCTAACATCGATGAGTATCTTGGATATAACCATATCATCTCATGTGATGTAGAAATACCTGAAGCAAACTTTGCGGATCGTCCAAATTGTGGACGTGTACAATTAAAAGAAAGAGATATAAATCGTAGTGCTGATTTTGAGCCTATCGAATTCAATATGACACGAGAAGAAGCTATGCAAGAATGTGGTAGATGCCTACGCTGTGATCATTTTGGATTTGGCGTATTTAAAGGAGGTCGAGCTACAAAATGGTAACCATAACAATTGATAAACAAACCATTTCATGTGATGAGCATTTGACCATCATGGAAGCTGCTAAATTAGCACATATAGATATCCCTCATTTATGTTATTTGAAAGGTATCAATGATATTGGCGCATGTAGAGTATGCGTTGTAGAATTAGAAGGTAAAAACAAATTAATAACAGCATGCAATACCGTTGTTCGAGATGGCATGGTGTTATTCACCAACTCACCTAAAGTAAGAGACACACGAAGAACCAATATACAGTTGATACTTTCTCAACATGATTGTGAATGTGCCTACTGTTCAAGAAGTGGAAACTGTTCCTTACAAACCATAAGCAATGATCTTGGAATCACCAAACTACCTTATGAAAAACATGTAAGTTATCTCCCTTGGAATCCGAATTTCCCATTGATTCGTGAAGCAAACAAATGCATCAAATGTATGCGCTGTATACAAATTTGCGATAAGATACAAAATCTACAAGTGTGGGATGTCTCTGGAACTGGTTCACGTACAACTGTTAACGTATCTAATAATCGCAAAATAGAAGATGCAGATTGTTCTTTATGTGGACAATGCATAACACATTGCCCTGTAAACGCCCTTCATGTGCGTGAAGATACAGAAACAGTCTTTGATGCATTCAATGATCCTAATAAGATTACAGTAGTACAAATTGCTCCTGCAGTTCGTGTTGCTTGGGGAGAACAATTAGGATTAAGCAGAGAAGAAGAAACCATAGAACGCTTAGCTTGTGCCTTCAAGAAAATGGGTGCGGACTATGTATTTGATACAGATTTTGCGGCA
>JAVWJF010000030.1:6420-10454 GCA_036639195.1 Longicatena sp. | reverse complement strand
GAAGAAGCCAATGAATTTTTAGAGCGCTTTACCCATGGCGAATTAAAAGAAATGCCGATGTTTACTTCTTGTTGTCCTGGATGGGTTCGCTTTTTGAAATCACAGTTTCCTGAATATGTACCTTATCTATCTACTTCAAAAGCACCACATCAAATGTTTGGTGCAATTACAAAAACATACCTAGCACAAAAGCTAAATATTGACCCTAAACAACTCTACGTCATTTCGATTATGCCTTGTGTTGCAAAGAAGCATGAAATAGAACTACCAAACATGAATGATTCTGGATACAAAGATGTAGACGTTGTATTAACTACTCGTGAAATTGTACGCATGATTCGTGCAGAACACATTGATGTGGCTTCCTTACAAGAGACTACATTAGATGATCCACTAGGTACTGCAAGTGGTGCTGGAGTTATCTTTGGCGCAACTGGTGGTGTAATGGAGGCCGCATTACGCAGTGCATATTATTTCCTTACCAAAGAAAATGCACCAATTGAGGCATTTAAAGAGGTTCGTGGTATGGAAGCATGGAAAGAAGCAAACTTTGAAATACAAGGAACTACTATTCGTACTGCTGTCGTAAGTGGATTAGGAAACACTCGTAAGCTCATGGAAGCTATGCGTCGCAAAGAAGTATCCTACGACTTTGTAGAAGTAATGGCATGTCCTGGAGGATGTAGTGGTGGAGGTGGACAACCAATTTGGGATGGTCAAGAAATGGCCTCAATACGTGCTCAATCCCTTTACCAACTAGATGACCACGCGACTCTAAGATTTTCTCATGAAAATCCTAAAGTACAAGCATTGTATGACGAATTTCTAGAAAAGCCTTTATCTCCATTAGCAGAGAGATTACTTCATACAGATCATACGGCATGGAACATGCCTAGTGATAAATAGGTGGATTCAAATCTTCTATAAACGAATACGAAACGTATCTTGACATGCAAAAAGACAAAACCACATGGCTTTGTCTTTCTTTTTTTATTCTGTTCTAAGAGCTGTAACTGGATCTTTTTTCGATGCGATTTTAGAAGGTATAAATCCTCCAATCAAAGTCAATGTCATACTGATTAAAATCAAGACAACTCCATGCATTGGATTTAATTGTGCAACATTTGCTAACCCTGACATTTCTTCAATCACAATATTTGCAGGAATCGTTAACAATTGTGCAATCAAGATTCCTAATAGACCACTACACAATCCTACAATCAATGTTTCCGCATTAAACACTCGAGATATATCACGTTTTCTAGCACCCAAAGCACGTAATACTCCAATTTCTTTTGTACGTTCTAATACAGATATATACGTAATAATACCAATCATAATACTAGATACAATCAAGGAAATTGCAGAGAATGCTACAAGAACAATCGTAATTGCGTTCATGATGTCCCCAGATAAAGAAGAAATCATTTCTGCCATATCGGTATACAATACAGATTCATCTTTTGTTTTCCCTTCATTATAATCATCTAAATAAGCTAAGATTTCATCTTTTGATGCAAAATCTTTAGGATAAATATACACAGCTGCTGGTACAGAATCTGCTCCTAAAAAAGCCAATGTATTTTCTTTCGTATTGGTAGCCCCTTCTCCTGTTTCAAAAGGCTGACCCGTTAACATATTATAATCTTTTTCTTCTTGCATTTTTACAATCTTAGAATCTTTATTCTTTTCAATTACCAGATTTGTTAATGCACTTGTATAACCGACACCACTTCCAGAAGTGATTAGTTCTTTATCTTCTTTTCCACGTAGGATTGCACTTACTTTTACAGTGATAGCATTCTCTTTCTTATACAACGATTCATAATCTTGATCAATGGTAAAGAATTGTCCTTTATCCACATAATAATCATCATTGGAAACAATCTTTAATTCTTTATTTAAGATATCTTCAAAACTGATGTTATCATCCACTTTAAAACCTAAAGAAGTTAATGTTTCTTCACTGATACGATTTTGAGAATCTACCATTAACACTAGACCTGGTTTTGTAGTATCTACTTTTCCTGCAAGTACATCATAATTTGCTAGGATGGTATTATTATCTTCATTTCCATCTGGTAAAGACTGCCAAGCATGCATTCTATCTCTAGTATTTACAGTAGCATACGCTCCATCACTCTTCTGTGCCACGACATTAAAGCCTGTTGATTTCATATAAGAAATACCACCAACTAGTGTTTTGTCAATCTTTTCCACATACTCAATATAATCTTTTGTTATATCGTTGGTATGTAACATCGCTGTTGACATATCTTCCATAGGAGTCACTACTTTTTTATCGGTATATTTAGGTAGATACTTTTCATTGTCTCCCATATGATATTGCATCATTGTTTCAGGGTCCATTTCCATAGATTGCTCAGAAACACTGATTGGCATTTGTGAGAGTGAATCTCGTTCAAATGTATCAATTTGCATTTGAAATCCATTTGATAATGACATGATCAACGCAATCCCAATAATCCCTATACTAGAGGCAAAAGCAGTTAATAAGGTTCTTCCCTTTTTTGTCTTAATATTATTAAAAGATAAACTTAAAGCAGTTATATAATTCATTGCTGTTTTCTTAATATGGATTTCATTCTCCACTTGTTTATCTTCAGTTAAGGGATTTGAATCGCTCATGATTTCCCCATCTTTAATCTCTACGATACGATTTGCATATTCTTTTGCTAAATCAGGATTATGCGTAACCATAATTACTAATTTTTCTGAAGCAATTTCTTTGATCAATTCCATAATAGAAACACTTGTTACAGAGTCCAATGCTCCTGTTGGTTCGTCCGCAAGAATGATTTCAGGATCATTTACTAATGCACGTGCTATTGCCACACGTTGCATTTGTCCCCCAGATAACTGGTTCGGTTTCTTATATGCTTGATCCTTTAGACCTACTCGATCCAAAGCTTCTAACGCTTTCTTTTTACGTTCTCCATGAGAATACCCACTTAACGTCATACTCATCTCTACGTTTGTTAAAACATTGATGTGTCCAATCAAATTATAGGATTGAAAAATAAACCCAACGCAATTGTTACGATAGGCATCCCAATCTTTATCCTTGTAATCCTTTGTTGATACATTATCGATAATTAGATTCCCACTTGTATAATGATCCAATCCACCAATAAGATTCAATAATGTAGTTTTTCCACATCCACTAGCACCAAGAATTGCGACAAATTCCTTCTTACGAAATTGAAGATTGATTCCTTTTAAGGCATCTACTTTTGTATTTCCTGCTATATATGTCTTCTTAATATCTACTAACTTCAACATGTTCTATTACCTCCATTGCTTTTTCAAACTATACAAAAAAGTTATGCTCATCATACACCTGACCATAGGAAAAGTCTACCATTTCTCCTAGAGATAACACGATTTAACATAATGTTAATATTTCCACATAGATTCTTATCATCCTATTTTAGTATAATAAAGATATAAGGATGGTACATATATGATAGGTATATATTTTAGTGGAACGGGTAATTCAAAATATTGTTTAGATAATTTTCTAAAAGTTTGTAATCCACAGTCCAATGCATACGCAATAGAAGAACCACAGTGTATAAACGAAATACAAAAGCATGAGGAAATAGTGTTTGCTTATCCTGTGCAATATAGTAATATACCAAAGATTGTAAAAGACTTCATTGTTGCACATAAAGAACTTTGGAGTGGTAAAACAGTTTTTGTTATTGCGACTATGGGATTGTTCAGTGGAGATGGTGCAGGTATTTTAGCACGGCTTTTAAAATCCTATGGCGCGAATATTTCAGGAGGACTACATGTGTTGATGCCAGATAGCATCAGTGATGAAAAGGTATTAAAGCATTCCTATGCGAAAAACAAAGAACGTATTGCACAAGCACTTGTAAAGGTCGAGAAGGCTGCGCTACTATATAAAGAAGGAACCCCTACAAGAGAAGGATTACATATAGGTTCACATATAGCAGGACTATTTGGTCAACGTTTATACTTCTATCATAGAACAAAACATTATCGTT
>JAVWJF010000030.1:0-6410 GCA_036639195.1 Longicatena sp. | reverse complement strand
AAAATAGATATAGATAACTGTACAGGTTGTGGTACTTGCGTAAAGCTATGTCCAATGAAGAACCTCTCCCTATCGAAGCATAAAGCACTTGCTAGTTCTTCATGTACCATGTGTTATCGTTGCATTAGTCAATGTCCCAATAAGGCAATCACATTACTAGGAAAGCGTGTAATAGAACAGTATCATATAAAGCATTACGTTGAATAAAAGTGTTGACAATTTCCAAATATTTCTATATCATATAATCAATACAAAAATACTAGGAAAAGAAGAGTAAAAGAAAGAACGCTTTACGAGAGAGTCCATGTTGGTGAAATTGGATAAAGTTAGTACCTCTTTGAACATGATCTTGGAGTAGCTTATGTGAGCCATTGGTTAGCATATGTCGTGATCGCACGTTACAGCGATAGAGTATGATTGTACTCGAAGAGGTTTATATCGTAAGATATAGATGAACCAAGGTGGTAACACGTAAGCTCAAGCTTTCGTCCTTATGGATGGAAGCTTTTTTTGTAAGAAAGAGAGGATTCGTATATGGGATATCATATTCGCAGTTTGTTAGATTATAGTATCGCACGGTGTATTGATCGAATGTGTATGTACCATAACGTAAACATACAAACAAGATTTTATAGAAAAAGAAAGATGAGGAAAATCCAATGACAAAAGCAAATAAAAACTACAAATTTGAAACACTACAACTACATGTGGGACAAGAACAACCAGATCCAGCTACAGGAGCACGTGCTGTCCCTATTTATCAAACTGCTTCTTATGTATTTGACAATTGTGAACAAGCTGCACAACGCTTTGCGTTAAATGATGCGGGAAATATTTATGGACGTTTAACAAATTCAACACAGGATGTATTTGAAAAGCGTATTGCGGCTTTGGAAGGTGGTGCAGCTGCATTAGGAGTCGCTTCTGGTGCTGCGGCTATTACGTATACGTTTATGACGTTAGCACATCAGGGGGATCATATCGTTTCTGCGAAAACAATTTATGGTGGTACGTATAATTTATTAGCTCATACCTTAAAAGATTTTGGTATTGAAACTACCTTTGTAGATCCAGATGTAGAAGGTTCCTTCGCACAAGCAATACAAGAAAATACCAAAGCAATCTTTCTTGAAACAATAGGAAATCCAAATGCAACCCTTATCGATATTGATGAAGTTGCTCGTATTGCACATGAAAACAACATTCCATTAATCGTCGATAACACATTTGCGACACCTTATCTATATCGTCCTATTGAACATGGTGCAGACATTGTCGTTCATTCCGCCACAAAATTTATTGGAGGTCATGGAACTGCATTAGGTGGTGTTATCATTGATAGTGGTAAATTCGATTGGAATGCGAGTGGTAAATTTGAAAAGCTTACGAAAGCAGACCCTAGCTATCATGGCGTACGTTTTGCTAGTGATTGTGCACCTCTCGGTTTTATATTGAAAGCACGCGCTATCTTATTACGCGATACTGGAGCTTCCATAGCTCCTCTCCACGCATTTTTATTCCTTCAAGGATTAGAAACATTATCATTACGAGTAGAGCGTCATGTGGAAAATGCATTAAAGGTAGTTGCATTCTTAGAGGCACATCCTCATGTGGAAAGTGTCAACCATCCATCTCTAAAACAACACCCACATCATGCTTTATATGAAACTCACTTCCCAAATGGTGGAGCTTCTATCTTTACCTTCAATATCAAAGGAAGTGCGAAAGAAGCACAAGCTTTCATAGATAAGTTAGAAGTGTTCTCACTACTTGCGAATGTTGCGGATGTAAAATCCCTTGTGATTCATCCAGCAAGCACTACCCATGCACAATTAAACGAAGTGGAGCTACAAGAACAAAACATCCAACCAAATACTATACGTTTATCTATCGGTACAGAGCATATTGATGATATTCTAGAAGATTTAGCACAAGCATTAGCATAGAAATAAAGTCTCATTTCACCATTTAGAAATGAGACTTTTCTTATGCCATAATCTTTCTTTTAAACAAGCGAATGGATAGTATATAAAAGAGTATACCCAATGCAATACACCAAACAATCGCCACTATAACCGTTTGTACATCCAATGCAGTCCCTAAGGATAAAGAACGTATGGTATCGATGATAGGAGTCATTGGTTGATGTTCAGCAAATATACGTAATAGTTTAGGCATTGTATCCACTGGTACAAATCCTGAACTTATATACGGCAATACAATTGCAAATACAGCAAAGGCTCCTGCCCCTTCTGCACTTTTCGCTAAGATACCAAAATAGATCGACAACCAAGAAATCATCACGATATACAATAATAGAACTACGAAGATTAATGCCCATCCCATAATATCTGCACTTGGACGAAATCCAACAACGAATGCGACAATGATAACCAATATTGTACTCATGGTACTACGTAAGATTGATTCTATTGCATGTCCCATCAATATTGAGGATTTACAAATAGGCATCGTACAGAAGCGATCCACAATTCCTTTATGCACATCATTGCTTACACTAATAGAAGTATTGGATACACCTTGTCCAATACACTGTATCAAGATACCTGGTACAATGTAGTTCACATAAGATCCATTCCCTACATCCATTGCACCTCCAAACACATAAGAAAACAACAACATCATCAAAACTGGAATTAATACACTTGTTACGATAGTATCTGTGTTGCGAAATGAAATTCGTAAACATCGTATTGTCATTGTCTTTGTATCTTTATATAACTTTATCGCATTCTCCATATTAAGAAGCCTCTCTTTCATTAATGAGTGTTAAAAACACATCTTCCAAAGATGGTTTTTTCTGAATGAACTCTTGTATCACTATTCTATTTGTATCCATGATATTTAAAATCTTAGATAAATGTGAAATGGAGCCATCGCTAATAATCGTCATAGAAAGTTCATCATGATTACATGTACATGGGAAGTCCTCTAGTAAAGACATACTTAGATCTAAATCTTGTACACTATGAAATCTAAATTCTATAACGCCCTGTGGAAGTAATTGTTTTAATTCATCTGGTGTTCCCTGTACCATAATACGGCCATCATGTAAAATCGCAATTCGATCTGCTAATAGTTCTGCTTCTTCTAAATATTGGGTGGTAAGGAAAATGGTTACTCCATTCGCATTTAACTCTCGAATGATTTCCCACATCGCATGGCGACTTTGTGGGTCAAGACCTGTTGTTGGTTCATCTAAGAAAATAATAGAGGGCTCGTTAATTAAACTCATTGCGATATCTAGTTTTCTTCTCATACCTCCAGAGTAAGTAGCTACTAGACGATCTTTTGCTTTCACTAAATCAAAATACCTCAGTAGTTCATTTGCCCTATCTTTAGGGTCTTTTATATGGTGTAATCGACCCATGATTGTTAGATTCTCCATGCCCGTTAGAGATTCATCTACTGCCGCATACTGCCCTGTTAGACTAATCATGGAATGAATTTTATTGGGATGATGAAGAACATCTATTCCTTGCATGAATACACTCCCTGCATCTGCCTTTAAAAGTGTTGTTAATATCTTAATCGTCGTTGTCTTTCCTGCGCCATTAGAACCTAACAAGGAGTAAATCATCCCTTTTTCAACTTCTATATTTACATCTTTGAGTACTTCAATATCTTTAAATGCTTTCTTTAAACCCTTTACAACAATTGCTTTATTATTCATATGTTCTCCTTTCATACATTCAGTATGTATGTATATTTCTAAAAAATAAAATTGCATCGCAATCTTATTCTTTATATATCTGCTCAACCATGCCTTTCATACGCGATAAAAGCTCATCGTCAAAAACAGGCGCTCCTAAGTGTTCCATTAGTTCTTTCACAAAATAGAATTTATTGAGAAACTCTTCTTGTGTACATGGATAAAGGAATGGCACAAACCACATGTTTGTAATAAACGTAAATAACTCTGAGAGCTGCTTTACATATGGACTCTTTTGAATAGAACCATCTTCCATACCTTCCCTAAAAAGTTCTTCAAACCATGGTGTAATCATCGTTTGATTTGTTTCCATAAAATTCGCTAGTATTTTAGGATTCTTTGCTATTGATTCCCCCATTAGGTTCACCTTGCTAAGATCTGAATTACTGTCTTGTAAGCTCATTATTTTCTTAATCTTCTCAAGTCCGTTTAAATTCTTTTCTTTCTTCACAAGTTCAAATGGATTGTTTTCAAAAAACAACTTATCACTAAGTGCATCCCAGACTTCTTCTTTGGATTTAAAATGATGATAAAAGGCTCCGCGTGTTAAACCACCAAGTTGATCCACGATATCTAAAATAGATGTCTGTTCGTATCCTTTTTCCAAAAACAGTTTTAAAGAAGCATCTAGAATTCTTTGTACGGTTTCTTCCGGATATTTATTACGTGGCATACAACGCCTCCCATTACATACACTGTGTATGTAAATATAATATAACATGTGAATATAGTGTTGTCAATATAGAAAACCTGCATCAAACGATGCAGGTAGTATTATTTTTTATAGAATACGATGGATTCATAAGGGTTTAATATCATCGTACTTTGATATTCACGTTTTGGATAGTTGCTTAATAGACACGTATAGTTTCCTTCCGTTAGTTCTATCGTCGTATTTGTTCCATAGAAATTATTCACAACGATAAGTTCTTCATCTTTCCATATACGTTTATAAGCAAATACTTGCTCATGTTCTTCTAATAGTGGTTCAAAGCTTCCTTGTGAAATAATATCGTATTGTTTCCGTAATTGAATAAGCTTACGATAATGTTGTAGCACAGAATCCTCATCATTCTTGCTGTTTTCCACATTGATGTCTTGATAATTATGAATAATTGAAATCCATGGTTCTTGTTGACTGAAGCCAGCATTCCTACTCGCATTCCACTGCATAGGGGTACGGCTATTATCACGAGAACGTTCTTGAAGAATATGGTATATATCGTCTTCTTTCATACCTTCTTGTTTCAAAATACCGTAATAGTTAATAGATTCCACATCTTTATACTGTTTGATATCAGTAAAATATGCATTGCTCATTCCAATTTCTTCTCCTTGATAAATATAAGGAGTTCCTCTTAAACAATGAATGGTAGTCGCTAACATCTTAGCGGACTCTTTTGGATAGTTCTTATCATCTCCAAAACGAGACAGTGCTCTAGGTTGATCATGATTGCACCAGAATAATGCATTCCATGCTTGTTCCTTTTGCATTTCTAATTGCCATGTTTGAAACAAATCTTTTAATTCCTTAAAGTCAAAGGGTTTCAAAGCCCATTTTTGTTTATCTTTGTAATCCACTTTTAGATGATGAAAGTTAAACACCATGGAAAGTTCATGTGCATTTTTTCCTGCGTATTTCACACAGTTTTCTAATGAAGTAGAAGACATTTCTCCTACCGTTATAATACGTTCATCTTTTCCAAAAGTTCGCTCATTGATTTCTTTTAAATATTCATGAACATGTGTTCCATCGGTATAAAAACGTCTTCCATCACCTTCAAAATCATCTTGTAATACATCTGGTTTACTTATCAAATTGATAACATCAAAACGAAATCCATAGACCCCTTTTTCTGTCCAAAACTTTAAAATCTCACAAAGTTCATTACGTACTTCTGGATTATCCCAGTTTAAATCTGCTTGTGTTTTATCAAATAAATGAAGATAGTATTCATCGAAATCTTTCACATATTCCCAAGCAGTTCCACCAAACTTACTTACCCAATTGGTTGGCGCATCTCCATTTTCTTTCCCTTTTCGAAAGATATAGTAATCTTTATATTTTTTTTCACCACGCATCGCTTTTTGAAACCAAACATGCTTTGTAGAAGTATGATTGAATACCATATCTAACATGATATCGATATGATGCTTCTTAGCTTCTTTGATTAGATTTTCAAATATTTCCATTGTCCCAAAGCGAGGATCAATGGCACGATAATCAGCCACATCATAGCCATTATCATTTTGTGGAGATACAAAGAAGGGAGTCATCCATATATAATCAACACCAAGATATTCCAAGTAATCTAGCTTTTCTATGATGCCTTGTAAATCTCCTAATCCATCTCCATCACTATCATAAAAGGATTTTGGATATATTTGATATACTACTTTATTTTCAAAGTTCATAATTTCTCTCCTACCCTTATATATTAAGGATTCCCGTTTCCTTTGCACGTACCTTTTGATTTGCCTTTTGTACTTCTACTTTTTCCCCGCTTGTAAATATCACAGGTGAAACAAGGGATTTTCCTTTTTCTTTGATAAACGCGGCGGCTTTATCGGACGGCGAGGTTTCAAAACGAATATCCAGCTTCGTCTCGCTGTGGATCGGCGCCAGACGCCAGTTATTATCCGCCGCCGGGTGAATTTCACCGGCACGCTTCGTCTC
>JAVWJF010000029.1:0-15371 GCA_036639195.1 Longicatena sp. | reverse complement strand
TGGCGATGGCGAAGTGGACACACCTGTTCTCATCCCGAACACAGAAGTTAAGCACTTCAGCGGCGACAATAGCTGGGCCTGCCTCAGTGAAGATAGCACGCTGCCAGGTGATCGACATCCTTATGGATGTCTTTTTCTTTTCTGTTTTATCTATACCAATTCCATGGTATAATAAATAACGCATGAGTGATAAAATGATAAAATTTAAGAGGAAGGAAGATATGAATGAAGTTTGTAGAATTGACACAAGAAGAATATCAAACGTACTTCATAAGTAGTAAAGCCCATAATTTCTGGCAATCTGTTGAAATGGCAAATATGCGCGCAAAAAAAGGATGGGAAATTCATTATCTAGGTGTAAAAGAGAATGAAGAAATCCTTTGTGCTTGTACCTTACAGTCTATGGATGTTTATCGAGGCAATAAGCTATTTATGGCTTTACGTGGTTTCTTAATAGATTATCATAACGATGATTTAGTGAACTATTTTATGAAGGAGTTAATCGCATTCTTAATAGAACATAAATGCTTATATATGAAACTTGATCCATATATTTCTTATCAACAACATGATATCGATGGGAATACAATAGAAGGTACTTTCAAAGAAGATCACCTTATAAAAGTATTAGAATCTTTTGGATTTCAACACCAAGGGTTTCGTACCCATCATGAAGATGAATTTGAACCACGTTGGATGTCAGTTTTATCACTAGAAGATACAAGTGAAGAAGCTCTCTTAAAACAAATGCAGTCAATGACTCGTCGAAATATAAATTTTACAGAGAAAACAGGTATCAAAGTACGTGAGTTGAAGCGAAATGAATTATCCATACTCGAAAAAGTAGTGGAAGCAACTGGAAACCGTAAGAATTTTAACAAACCTGATTTGGCATATTATGAAAGTTTTTATGATTGTTTCCAAGAGCATATGAGTGCATTGTTTGCGTATTTGGATATGAATGAATATATCGCTCGAATAGAGGATGAATATACAGCAGAAGAAGCAAATATTAACAAATTAAAAGATGCCGTAGAAAAGAATCCAGAGGCTAAAAAAACAGCCAATCGTTTACAACAGGCGCAGGACAATCTTTCTGTTATTGAAAAACGAAAGATAGAAGCTTTGCAGTTACAAAGTGCACATGGAAATGAAATTCCTTTAGCCGCATCCATGTTTGTGAAATATCCAAATGAAGTTTTATATTTGTTTGGTGGAAGTTATAGTGAATTTCATAAATTCAAAGGTTCCTATGCGATTCAATGGTATGCGATTAAAGATGCACTGCATCATCACGTACCTAAGTATAATTTCTATGGAATTAGCGGAAACTTTAGTGAGGATGCGCAAGACTATGGTGTCTACTTATTCAAAAAAGGTTTTCACGCGGATGTCATTGAACTTGTAGGAGATTTTATCTATATAGGGAATCCTTCCGCTTATAAACAATATCAAATGTTAAGAAAAATCAAACATAAAGTTCTTCGAAGATAGTTAGGAGATGTACATATGCAATTTAAGACAAAAGTTGAACCAAAAGAACATGATGCATTTGTATCAAACCATCCATTGTGTAATCTGTTACAGTCTTCACAGTGGGCAAAAGTAAAAGAAAATTGGGATCATGAAATTGTTGGTGTAGTAGAAAAAGATGCGTTGATCGTGTCTGCTTCTATCTTAATCAAACGCTTGCCTTTGGGATTTACAATGATGTATATACCAAGAGGCCCTATTATGGATTATGAGAATAAAGATGTGATGGCATTCTTCTTTAAAGAGTTGAAAAAATGGGCAAAGAAATATCGTTGTTTATTTATAAAGATGGATCCAGGAATTCATGTTAATGACTATAAAATTGATGAACAAAATACCAATCGTTACCCAATAACGAATACCATCCTTTCTAATATGAAACTCTCTGGTGCGATTCATCAGGGGTTTTCAACATATATTGAAGAAAGTATACAACCGCGTTTTCAAGCGAATGTGTACAAAACAGAGGACTTCGATGAACAACTACCTCGTCATACGAAACGTTTAATCAAGGATGCTTTAAAGCGCGATGTGAAGGTTATAAAAGCTGATGCATCACGTATGAAAGAATTTAGCGATGTAGTTTCTTTGACAGAAGAGCGAAAAAATGTTAATCTACGTAATCATGAATATTTTATGCAATTGATGGATATTTATGGTGATGATGCGTATTTATTCTTGGCGAGTGTTAACATTCCTGAAACACTCGAGCGTTTACTCAAAGAACAAGAAGCGAACGCATTGGAATTAGAAGCTTTAAAAGAAGGTTCTCCAAAGAAACAACGACGTTTAAATGATATCAAAAATGCATTAGAAAAAGATATTAAGGAATTCCGGGAGTTTGAAAAGGATTATCCGCAGAATTCAGTCATCGCCGGTATCTTATCTGTTGTTTATGGAAATACCATGGAAATGTTGTATGCAGGAATGAACGATCGCTTTAAAAAATTCATGCCTCAATACTATTTATATACAGAGAATATGAAGTATGCCTTTGAACATGGTTTACAATATGCCAATATGGGTGGTGTCGAGGGTGATTTAGCAGATGGCTTAACGAAGTTCAAATCTAACTTTAACCCATATATAAATGAATTCATTGGAGAATTTGATGTACCAGTCTCTGTCTTTTATCGTTTGGCAAGAATGGCAATGAAGTTAAGAAAAAAAATACGATAAGAAGGTGTTCGTAATGAAAACAATAGAAATACATACTCTACAAGAAAGCAATGCATTAGCAGAAAAGCTAGGAACCATGGTAAAACCTGGAATGCTTTTTACAATGAAGGGGGATTTGGGGGCAGGTAAGACAACCTTCACAAAGGCTTTAGGAAAGTCGATTGGTATTCAAAAGACTATCAACTCTCCTACGTTTACCATACTCAAAATATATCGCGGGGAACTACCTTTATACCATATGGATGCGTATCGTTTAGAAGGTATTTCTCAAGATTTAGGGTTTGATGAATACTATGAAGGAGATGGCTTATGCATCGTTGAATGGCCGGATTACATAGAAGAACAATTACCCAAAGAGCGTCTTGAAATATCGATTTTACGTAAAGAAGGAGAAAATGAAGAAGCACGAAGCTTTGAATTCTTTGCGATTGGTGATAAATATGAAGCAATTGTGGAGGCGTTATCATGATCACATTATGTTTAGATAGTGCACATAAGCACTTGATTGTTGGAATTTATAAAGATGGAAAATTACTTGCGGGGACGTGTAATCTCGCATGGAAAACACAATCTGAAACGATTTTTCCTGAGCTTATTCGCATTTGTGAGGAAGCTGGTGTAGATAGCGATACCATCGATGAAGTAGTGATTAGCGATGGACCTGGAAGTTACACAGGAGTAAGAATTGCAATGTGTGTCGCAAAAGTTTTATGTACGCGTAAATCAATACCACTTTATGCAATTTCTACTTTACAATTATATGCAGGGCTAGATGAACACGCACTTGTTATGTTGGATGCTAGAAGTAATAGAGCCTATGTAGGTGTTTTACAACATGGTCAATTTAGCGCAGAAGAAACCATTCTAACATTGGATGAAATTAAAGAAAAATACAATTCATCTATTTACCATATCTATGGAGATAGTGAACTTATCGAAGAAACACCTTGTACTCCTGACTTCTTAAAGAATTTTATGGAATTAAGACCCTATGCTAGAAAAATAGAAAATATACATACGCTTGTTCCTCGCTATTTGAAAGAACAAGATGCATACAAGGTTTCCTAATATGATTCGCAAAATGACGATTGAGGATATTCGTGCTGTAATGGATATCGAAGAAGTTTGTTTTACGAGTCGCTGGAATGAAGAAATGTTTTTATATGAAATAGAAGAAAATGAATTCGGTTCTTTCTTTGTTTGTGAAGATGAAGGAAATATCGTTGGTTTTATCGACTTTTGGATTACCTTTGAGACATGTCAATTGGCAAATTTAGCGGTACATCCAACGTATCAAAAAAAGGGATATGCGAAAGAAATGATGGAACAGATGATAACTCTTGCAAGTAAGGCAGGATGTGAGACCATCATGTTAGAGGTACGTGTAAGTAATCAAAAAGCACGTAATTTATATGAATCTTTTGATTTCTTTGAAATGAATATTAGAAAAGGTTATTATAGTGATAATGGTGAAGATGCCATTGTGATGTGTAAAGCGTTAGGAGGTGGACTTGAATGAAACAAACATTGATTATGGCAATTGAATCTAGCTGTGATGAAACAGCAGTTGCGATTGTTTCAAATGGAAAAGAAATTGTCTCCAACATTGTAGCGACTCAAATTGATGTACATAAAGAATTTGGTGGAGTCATTCCTGAGGTTGCGAGTAGAATACATGTAGAAAATATATCTATGGTGATCGAAGAGGCATTACAAAAAGCAAATGTTACTATGGAAGATATAGAAGCGATTGCGGTAACGCAAGGACCTGGTTTGGTTGGATGTCTTCATATTGGTGTACAGGCTGCAAAGACACTGGCATGGGCGTTTCATAAGCCGCTTGTTCCAGTTCATCATATAGCGGGACATATTTACGCAAATCGTCTGATTACGGATTTGACATTTCCATTAATGGCACTTGTTGTATCTGGTGGACACACAGAGCTTGTTTATATGAAAAATGAATGGGACTTTGAAATCTTGGGTACAACACAGGATGATGCGATTGGTGAGGCTGGAGATAAAGTTGGACGTGTATTAGGACTTCCTTACCCTGGTGGAGTTTATGTGGATAAACTTGCGAAAGAAGGTAACCCAATCTATGCTCTTGCAAAACCAAAGACTGAAAACGAATTAGATTTCTCATTTAGTGGATTAAAGAGTAGTGTTCTACAATTTATCGATCGTTGTAAGCGCAAAGGTGAAACCTTTGAACCCGCTGACTTAGCAGCATCTTATCAAGAAACTGCATTGGATGCATTGTTGTTGAGAGCTCGCAAAGCTCTTGATAGGTATCATCCAACACAAATGGTGTTAGCAGGTGGAGTTGCGGCCAATTCTCGTTTACGTGAAAAAGTAGAACAAGATTTGGCCAAGGAATATCCAGATATTAAGTTTGTAATTCCTCCACTTTCTTGTTGTACAGATAATGCAGCGATGATTGCAGTTGCTGGTTATATTGCTTATCAACATGGTGTTCGTGGTGACTTTGATTGCACTGCAGATCCAAGTCTTGATTTGGAACAGTATGCGTAGACTCTCATAATATATGAGGGTTTTTTCGTGTTTGTGCTTTGAAGCTATGAAAATACATATTTTATAACGAATTATCGCATAATCGTATGGTATAATATAAGCACGCAAAATACAAATAATGTATCGTTTGAAGATAGGAGGTGTCACAAGCCATGAGCAATTTACTTCAGCATATGAACGAACTCATCAATACCGTGTTAAATGTTCGTTTTACGGATCTAGAAAAAGAGAAGGCTTGTTGTCTAGAGTTATTAGAACTAAGCAAACAACACTCCTATGGATATGCTACAGCATTTGCTTATACGTATTTAGGCGACTACTATCTTGCTCAAAACGATGCGATGCTAAGTGGACAGTATTTATACGATGCGAAACAACTCTGTTCAAAAACGCTATATCCTGCGCTTTATATGAAGGTATGTCATCTACTAGGTTTTTATTATCATTTAATCAACGATGAACAAAACGCTCTTCAATTCTATATGGAATCAATTGCATTGGCAGAGGAATTAAAAGATGTATACCAAAGATGTAATGCTTGGAATAATATTGCTGATATGTTTCAAGGACATAAACAATATGATGAAGCTGTAAAATATTATCAAAATGCATATAAAGCGATGCTAGAAGGTCAGTTTAAAGATGCTCGTTTATTGACAATCGTTCTGTACAATCTAGCAGAAGTAAACGGTTATATGGACCAGCTAAATGAAATGGATGCGTATTTAACAATTTGTGAAGATAGTGAAATAGCCCGTATGGGGGATACTAGTTTTCATACGTTTTGTTGTCGTACAGGACGTCTTTTAGAGGCAGCGTTTCAAGGGAATAAAGAGAAAGCGAAAGAAATTTCTGAAGAAATTATAGAACGTGATTATTATGGAGTAGATGATCGTTATATTATTATCATGTTTTTACTACATATCACGAATGCGCTTGTAAGACTTAAAGAAAAAGAATATGCGAAACGCTATTTAGATATATTGGATGAATATGGAACAATGAATGAGATATCTTTCATTCGCCGTCTTGTAGACTTACGTGTTTTTTATGCGGAGTCATTTTCAGAAGATGCAGAACTTCAAGAGAGTTATCAATCTTATTATCATACAATGCGTAAGATTTCCGTTATGGAAGATGATGTCCGTGTGAATGGTATGAAGGCTAGAATACATCTTCAAGAGATAATTTTAAAACATGAAACTACGTTGAAAGAAAATAGGCGCTTGGTAGATGAAGTTCATATCGATGATTTAACCAATATTTATAATCGTCGTTATTTCAATCAACTTATGGAAGAAAAAGATGACACGATTCATTCTTTAGGAATTATTATGATGGATATTGATTACTTTAAAGAATATAACGACTCGTATGGACACATTCATGGCGATCTTACATTACGTATGGTCGGAGATACTTTGAATCGTTACAGTCATGATGGTATTATCCCTTGTCGTTATGGTGGAGATGAATTTGCATGTTTCTGTAAGAATCAAAGCAACGAAGAAATCGAGAAGTTCATTCATGCGGTACGAAGTGATTTAGCTGCACAAAATATGGAACATAAGCAATCAAAGTGTAGTCAACAAATTACGTTATCCATTGGTTATGCCAACTGTGATGGACAGACTATAGCTGATACGCATGAAGTTTTAAGATTGGCAGATAAGGCTATGTATTGTTCAAAAGAAAGAGGAAGAAATACTTGGACTCGATATGTAGAAGAAGTATAAACTAATGATATTGTATATATAATAGAATCAAATTTTTATGTATAAAAGATACAATAAATATTACGTTAGTTAAGAAAGATAAAATATTCACAAATGTATAAAAATGTGGTATACTAGCTTGTGGGTGATTATAATGTCAGAGAAAAATGTACCGCGTGCAACCTTGCAGCGCTACCCTGTATACTTAAAAGCATTACGTAAATTAAAGAGTTCTGGAGTAGAAAGAATCATGTCAAAGGAACTTGCTAGTGTCGTCAATATTGAACCGACTACCATTCGTAGAGATTTTTCTTTTTTAGGAAATCTTGGGAAACAGGGCTATGGTTATGATGTAAATCGCTTGATTGAAATCTTTAACCAACAGTTAGGTATGGACTTTGATGAAAAAATTATACTTGTAGGAGCCGGTAATATGGGGCGTGCCTTAATGAAGTATAATAAATGGGATTATGTTGTAGGTGAAATAGCTTGCGCATTTGATGTGAACCCAGATCGTCAAGGAGTACGTTTCGGTATTCCAGTATACGATATTAAAGATTTAGATGAGTTAGTACCAGAAGGATGCCGAATAGCAATTCTGGCAATATCTGAAAATATTCAACAAACAGTAGATCGATTGATTGCCTGTGGAATTACAGGTTTGGTTGATTTTACGCATGAACATATACAAATTCCAAAAGGGGTTGTATTAAAGAGTGTAGATGTGGTATCATCTATACAAGAGTTGGTATTTGAAACAAACAGCTTGAATACAGAACGATGAAACAGACCGTGATAGGTCAAGTGTAGAAGCGAGCCATGAGGGTGAAAGATGGTACATATAAATCTATCAAGCGAACAGCTGTGGAGTTAAGCCGGAGAAATCATAGTAGACGGCTTCGTAAGGATTACGTTATATCCAAATCAAGATGTCTATCATGTATTTGATAGGAATCAGGATGGCACCGCGTAAAGATACGTTCCTGAATGTTAGGAACGTTTTTTTGTTGTTACAGAACATAGGAGGAAAGAAAAATGTTTGAATTTATGACAATTAGAGAGCTCTATGAAATTGTGATGAGTGGCTCTCATGTAGAACTAGACTCATTAGAATATGTGCAGTTGCAAGGGTGGATTCGTACCAATCGTTGCAGTGGAAAATTAGGGTTTATTGAATTAAATGATGGTACGTATTTCCGCAATGCCCAATTGGTGTATATGCAAGAACTTAAAAACTTTGAAGATGTAGAAAAGTATCCTACAGGGGCAGCAATCAGTATCACTGGTAAAATAAAATTGACACCAGAAGGGAAACAACCTTTTGAAATTATCCTTACGGAAGCTACTTTAGAAGGTGATTGTGATCGTGATTATCCATTACAGAAAAAGCGTCATAGTTTTGAGTACATGCGTGAGATACCACATTTACGTCCTCGTGCAAATAGTTTTTATGCAATCTTCCGTTTACGTTCTGTGTTATCTATGGCAATCCATGAATTCTTCCAAGATCAAGGATTTGTATATGTGCAAACTCCAATCATTACTGGAAATGATGGAGAAGGTGCTGGCGAGATGTTTCGAGCAACTACCATTGATAACCAAAACTATGAAGATGATTTCTTTGGGAAAGAAGCGTTCCTTACCGTTACAGGTCAATTGCATGTAGAAGCGTTTGCGATGGCTTTTCGTGATGTGTATACGTTTGGTCCAGCGTTCCGTGCTGAAAACTCAAATACTTCACGTCATGCATCAGAGTTTTGGATGATTGAACCAGAAATTGCATTTGCAGATTTAGATGACGATATGAACCTAATCGAAGACATGGTGAAATATTGCATTGACTATGTGTTAGAAAATGCACCAGAAGAAATGAACTTCTTCAATACCATGATTGATAAAGGATGCATCGATCGTATCAAGAGTGTACGCAACAGTGAATTCAAACGTATGCCTTATACAGAAGCAATTGAATTGTTATCAAAAGCAGATGTGAAATTTGAAAATAAAGTAGAGTGGGGAATGGATTTGAACAGTGAACATGAACGTTATATCTGTGAACAGATTGTAAATGGTCCTGTCTTCTTAACGGATTATCCAAAAGATATCAAAGCGTTCTATATGCGTGTAAACGATGATAACAAGACTGTAGCTGCTTGTGATCTACTTGTGCCAGGAGTTGGTGAGTTAGTAGGGGGATCACAGCGTGAAGAACGTTATGATGTATTAGAGAAACGTATGGATGAACTTGGAATGGCGAAAGAAGGATTGCAGTGGTATATGGATCTTCGTCGTTATGGTGGATGTAAGCATGCAGGATTTGGACTAGGATTTGATCGTTTGTTAATGTATATGACGGGTATGCAAAATATTCGTGATGTAGAACCATTCCCACGTACACCAAGAAACCTAATATTTTAAGAAAAAGCCATGATGACCTCATGGCTTTCTACTAGGAGAGACTATGAAAAAAATACGATTCGCGACTTCACGCGATATACCAACGATTTGTACAATCTATGAGTATTATGTAAACAGCAGTGTTGCTACTTTTGCCTATGAAGCAATGAATGAAAAAGAATGGGAAGAAAAACTTACAACCATACAAAACAAATATCCATTTTTGGTATGTGAACTGGATGGTGAGGTTGTCGCTTATGCATATGCCAGTAGCTTTCGTGAAAGAGAAGCGTATCAATGGGATGTAGAGTTAAGTGTTTATGTGCATCCTAATGTTGTACGTCAACAAATCGGATCATCCTTAATGAAGGTACTTCTAGCATTACTTAAACTACAAAACTATCATATCGCTTATTCTTGTATTACAATTCCTAATGACGCAAGCATTTCCTTACATGAAAAACTTGGCTTTCAAACAATTGGAGTATTTAAAGAATGTGGATATAAGTTTGATCAATGGTTAAGTACTGCTTGGATGGAATATGTGCTTTCTAATTCGCCTCAACCAAGAGATATCCTAACAATAGCACAATGTAATCAGGAAACGATACAGCAACTCCTTTCTCAAGTATAAGAAAAAGACTGCGAACAGTCTTTAAGCTTCTAGTAACATTTTGATGACATCTAGTATAATTGTTTTTTGTTCTCTTGTTAGCATTTTCCAATTACCAATCAAGAATTGTGTTTCTTTTTCCATATCATCATTGTTGCCTGGTTCGTAAAAGAAATCACTTAATGAAATATCCAATCCTCTGCATAGACCCTCCAGCGTGGGTATAGTAGGAGAATTTCCTTTATGGAAGAGTGAATTGATCGTACTCAATGGAATTCCAGATGCCTGAGATAGTTTGTATTCAGTCATATGGTGCTGGTTCATGAGTTGTCGTAATCTAGCTAAACAGTCCATGTTTGACCCTCCTTAGACGTATTATGTATTACATAGTTAATTTTAATACGTTATTTCATAGCGTGAGTTACGAAAAAGCATATTATAGTACGAATGTGCGATAAAAAAGATGAAAACCCATGGGATATCTAAATAATTTATTAAGGAATTCTTATAAAACAAGAAAACCATTGTTTTAAAGCTTTTTTTCTTCTATAATGATAATGGTGATTTTTATGAAAGAATATATTATCAAGACAAATGAGGACGGAAGTAAGGTTTGTGTACGTGATGTACAACTCGTCTTATTGTCCATGTTAAAAGATATAGATACATTGTGTCAAAAACATAACATTCCCTATTGGTTAACGGGTGGAAGTGCCCTTGGTGCTGTGCGTCATAAAGGCTTTATCCCATGGGATGATGATGCGGATATTGGCATGATGCGTGAAGATTATGAACGTTTCTTAAAGGTTGCACATGAACTAGGAGATGGCTATGTTTCCCAAAGTTACGCAACGCATAAAAATTATAACGTTGTAGTACCTATGAAAGTACGAAAAAAAGGCACATATTGTGAAGAAGTAAATACTTTATTGAAGAATAAATGCAAAGAGTGCGATGGCTTATTTATTGACATCTTTGTTGTGGATTATGTAAGTGAAAACAAAGCAAAAGATTTCTTATGGAGAGTACGTAATGGTATTCTTATGGTACTTATTACCCTGTTTGAAAACTTGGGTTGTAATCCTAAAATATTAAAGAATAGATTCATCAGAAATGCGAAAAAATATGGCGAGATAAATAAGAATAGTCCATTGATTGGATATGATTTAACATGGACATTCAATTCCTTCTTCAAGCCTGTTGTATATACAAAGGAAAGTGTATTTCCAATACAGTATATGGAGTTTGAAGGGATTGACTTACCAGTACCAAAACGTCCCAAAGATATGCTTGATGTAGAAGTATCTCCATCGCATATGAGCTTTCCACCTGAAAAAGATCAGGTACCAAAACACTTAAAAGATGCACGATTTTAGATAGGAGGATAACACTATGGCATTTGTACCAAAGAGGAAAATGTATAAAATTCGTTGGAAAGTAGCACTTCCCTTATTGCTTTTACTTGTGCTCATAGTATATACCTTAGTGAATGTTTTCTTACCTCCTGCAGAAGAAGAAAAGAAATTCACTGTATGTAATTTAGGTGAAAAAGAAACAGTGGAACTATTAAACAAAAAGAGTGCAGAAACATTTGTCGTTAATGATTATACCTATTATGGGGAATCTTTAGGCTTGTATACGAGTGCATATGGTCCTGAAAGCGATGATCAAGCGACTGGAAAAACTATGCAACTACATAACTTATGTACAGATAAGACCATCACTCTAACGGTGAATAAAGAAGTAGATCAAAAGATTGCGTTAAATGATTTAGACCCTGGCTTTTATGAACTTATCATCATTGATAATTTAGTAGAGAAAAGAGTAACTTATAAGGATACATTTACCTCTGATCCTTTCTATACGGTAAAAAGAGACAATGCAGTTAAGAAAGTAACGATGGTTGCGGATAAGGCATTGTTGAAGGATTATGATATTACATTAAATGATAATTATTTATTTTTAAACGTGGAAAAGAAAAAACCATCCAAAGAGAAAATAGATGTGTACTTGGACCCTTATGGAATGAGTACTGATTTTCAATATGTTCCTGATAAAGGAAGTACTGGGAATGGATTGAGCGAGTATCAAGAGATGTATGATGCTGCGGTTGTGATGAAGAAACAGCTAGAAAGTTATGGATTACGCGTAGAAATATCACGTAAAGATGCAGATAGTGAAGCTGATAAAGCGTATGGTGAAAACGGAAGATTTGCACAAGCTATAAAAAAAGATGCGAAGTATTATGTTATGTTACGTATGAATAAAAGTGAATCTACAGGTTTAAGAGGTGCAGAGATTTGGCATAGCTCTTATGTAAGTGATGTATTAGCCAAAAATATGATGTATACCCTACAAAAAGAGTTGAATGTAACCGCAAGTAATTATCTGAGTGAAGATGATGGTGGAGTTGGTGCAAGTGCAATTGATAAAGAATATTTTGACAATAATTTGTATCTAAGAGAAACTGGCGGAAAAGCGACTTTTGCGGCACTCTATTCAGATTTAGCGAAAGAACAAAACGCTAGTTTTAAAGATGCTAATGGAATGTACGCGTTAGAATTTGACTTTGGGTATGTATCCAATAGTGAAGATGCACAATTTTGGAAAACAAATAAAGAAGCTTATGCAAAACAAGTTGCGATTAGTTTTGCACAAGCAATCGGGATCATAAAATAAAAATTAAAGAAAAGGTGATGATTATGCTATATCAGATCCATAAAGGGAGTAAGTATTATGGTGGAAACACCATATTTGAAGATATACAATTTGAAATAAAAAATACAGAAAAAATTGCAGTTGTTGGTCGTAATGGATGTGGAAAAACAACCTTATTAAAGTCTATATCTGGAGTAGAGTCTTTGGATCGTGGTGAAATTCACGCATCCAATGATACAAGCATTGGGTATTTAGCTCAAACAACATTTAGTGATGAAGATGCACTTGTACAGGATGAACTGGAACATGCTTTTGATCATATCAAGGCAATGGAAAAACAATTGATGGCATTAACAGATAAAATGGCCATGGATCATAGTGAAGAAACATTGGATGCTTATGCAAAGCTTCAACAACGCTTTGAAGAACTTGGTGGGTATACCTATCATAGTGAATTGATGAGTGTGTTTTCGCGATTTGGATTCATAGAAGAAGACTTACAAAGGAAGATTTCCACCTTTAGTGGAGGACAAAAAACACGTCTTGCTTTTGTAAAACTGTTGTTAAGTAAACCAGATATATTACTCTTGGATGAACCTACAAACCATTTGGATATCGATACCATTGAATGGTTAGAAAACTATGTAAAACGTTATCCTAAAGCAGTTGTAATGGTATCACATGACCGTATGTTTTTGGATGATGTTGTAGATGTTGTGTATGAAATTGAATATGGAGTCATGAGACGATATCCTGGAAATTATACAAACTATGTAAATACAAAAAAGAGTGATATCGAACTTCAAAAAAGCGCATATGTTCGCCAACAAAAAGAGATTGAACGATTGGAAACACTAATTGAAAAATTCCGTTATAAAAAGAACAAAGCAGCCTTTGCGCAATCAAAGATTAAATACTTGGATCGTATGGATAGAATCGATGATCCTAAGAATGATCAAAGAACATTTCACGCTCGTTTTGAACCAAAGGTTCGAGGTGGTAAACGAGTATTAGAAGTTAAGGATTTAGAAATTGGTTATGATCATCCTTTATGTAAAGTGGATTTAGAGGTTCTACAATCTCAACGCATTGCAATCATTGGACCAAATGGGATGGGAAAATCAACCTTGATGAAAACCCTGATGGAACAAATCCCCGCATTGGCTGGAAGCTATCTTTTAGGACATCAAATAGAAGTTGGATACTTTGACCAAGAACTAGCACAGTTTGACTCAAATAATACGGTACTAGAAGAAGTTTGGAATGATTATCCAGATTTAACACGTACAGAAGTACGTACTGCCTTAGGCTGTTTTCTATTCAATGGAGATGATGTATTTAAAACCGTTGATTGTTTGTCGGGTGGAGAAAAAGTACGTTTGAGCTTTGTAAAACTAATGCTTTCTCATCCTAATTTCTTGATGATGGATGAGCCTACCAACCATTTAGATTTAATTGGAAAAGAAGCTTTGGAAGAATCCTTGAGAGAATATGAAGGAACTATGTTGTTTGTATCTCATGATCGATACTTTATAAGTAAGCTAGCTACTGCTATCCTTGTGATTGATGATGGAAAAGCACAGTTTTTTCCATTAACGTATAGTGAATACATGAACAAAGAACCAATACCTGTTGTGGACACAATCACAATCAAGGAAGAAAAGAAAAAGCCAACCAGAGGCATCAATTATAAAAAAG
Organism: Longicatena sp.; assembly: GCA_036639195.1. Lineage (GTDB taxonomy): Bacteria > Bacillota_I > Bacilli_A > Erysipelotrichales > Erysipelotrichaceae > JAVWJF01. Next base: position 1,043 of record JAVWJF010000029.1, on the reverse strand, counting down.
AGATAACCAAACTTGAAAAAAAGATTGCGGACAAAGAAGAAGAGCTAGAAATTTTAAGAGAGAAACGTTTTGACCCAGAGTATTATCACGATTATCACAAAATGAACGAATTAGATGCGGCAATTGATGATGTTCATAATGAGATTGAACATATGATGAAACAATGGGAAGAATACAGCGAAGAACTTGAACAATCTTCCTAATAGTAGCAATCTAGTATCATAATAGGAATAACATAAGAAAACAGGACAAAGAATCCTGTTTTTTCTATGTTAAATGATGTTTATATATAACAAATAAGCTACCTATACAAAGCATACCATAGCCCAAAGAACATACAAGCAAAGGAACAAGCGATGTAAGAGATAAAGGGAGTATCATAGGATACAAAGAAATCATATTTACAATTGGTAGATCGAAATAGTTTAAAAGCAATGGAATGAAAAAGAGTAAAAGTCCTAAAAAGATTGCTAATAATTGTTGTTTTCCTTTTACTGCAAAATAACTCAGTATACAGCCATAACAAAAGAATGCTAGTATACGTAAAGCATGTGTTAATACATACATATGCCATATTGCAATAGAAGCTGGTGCATTTACAAAACTAGGAATCGAAGTAATGGAGGCTGTCCAAGAGGAAATTCCATAGGCTTTCATTACTTCCAGAATGGATGGAAAGTAGGCTATTACATAGAACACACAAACAGTAAGAAAGATTTCTTTTAACTTTATTTTAAATAATCGCTTTTTTCCATTCGATGTACAAGCGAGAAGTGATTGTACATCATGTTGGTAGTCAAAGGTAAAAAGATTCGATAGCACAAAGGTTAAAACAATGAGGAGTAGTATGGCAGGGTTTAACAAGTATGTACGACTTTGTAGTAGTTGTACATGAGTGAACTCCATTACGAACTCTCTAGAAGGGTTTGCTTTTACATATTCAGCGTATTCTAAAACTTCTTGAAAAGTAGGCTCACTAGATAATTGAGATTCGATAGAACTCCGCATTCGTTCCATTTTGATTTTATCAAGCAATCCTTTTT
>JAVWJF010000028.1:0-15397 GCA_036639195.1 Longicatena sp. | reverse complement strand
CTTACGTTATGGCATTATAACTTGCGCTACAATCACAGATCGCTTCATGCATGCGGTTTTAGAATATGGAGATACATTAGTTGCGATTGCCTCAAGAAGTCTTGAGAAAGCACAAGAGAAAGCACAAGCATATGGTATCAAAGCCTATGGTAGTTATGAAGAATTATATAAAGATGAACATATTGATGTTGTTTATATCGCCAGCAACAACGCAACACATGTACAAGAGATAAAACAAGCACTTCATCATGGATTGCATGTGATTTGTGAAAAACCCATTGCCTTATCCAAAGAACAAGCAAACGAAGTGTTTGAACTTGCGAAAGAAAAGGGCTTGTTTCTCATGGAAGCGCAGAAAAGTGTCTTCCTTCCTGTCATGCAAGATATCAAACAACACATACAAGCACAAACATTTGGACACCTTCATCAAATAGAAATGAGTTGTTCCTTCCCATCTCCTTCTTCCCCTTGGATGCATGATCCCACACAGGGTGGTGTAGTGTATGGAAGTGCAAATTATACTCTTGAACTATTAGATTATGTATTAGAACCAAAAACCACTACAATACAAGCAAGTGGATTGTTTGAAAGCACACAAGCATGTGAGCGTGTAAGTATGAACATCGTGATGGATGATACCTTAATCAATAGTCGTATTTCTATGAATGGAGATACCTTACATCATGCAATTTTTTATTTTGACCAAGGTTATATCCATGTGCCTTCTTATTGGAAAGCAAGAGAGTATACCATACACACACAACAACAAACAACTACCATCCAACACCCTGTGGATTATGAAATGATTTACGAGGTAGCACATATTCATGAATGTATAGAAAAAGGACTTTTAGAAAGTCCTATCATGAGCGCAAAACGTAGTATTACCTGTTGTACATTAGTTGATGAAATTAACATCCAAATTAGAAAATCATAATCCTTATAAACAAATGTCAAACATAAGAAAGCCATCGTAAAGGTGGCTTTCTTATGAAATATATTAACAAGGATGCTTCTTTTTCCCTAAGTCTTTACAAAAATCCTTTGTCTTGCAATATGGACATTCCAATTGGAACTCATCAAACGCATGAATTTCAAAGATGATTTTTGTCCATCTTGGATGGAATTCTTTATGACAGTGTCTACATAAAAAAGTATGTTTACAAAGTCTCTTCCCTTTTAGTATCCCTACAAGAATAAGCAAAAGTATAGCAATGAAACAAATTCGTAATCCTTCCATTTCCTCCACCTTCCTTAACGCATGATGAAATAAATAACACTCAACCAAATGGCTAGAATTGGAATCGCAAAATACCATTTTTTTGGTTTCCCATTTTTCCACATTCCTTTCGCTTCTTCACGGAATTCCTCAAACAATTCTTTTGGAATCCACTTCAAGGTCCATAGGATCAAAGCTGGTAGGATAATAATATCATCAAAATACCCAAGAAAGGGAATAAAGTCTGGGATGATATCAATGGGAGATAGTGCATATGCCACTGTAACTGCCGCAAAGATTTTTGCGATACGAGGTGTCTTGTTACTTTTTAAGCATAGAAACAGAGCTGGAATATCAACTTTTAACTGTTTAGCTCTTTCTTTTATATTCATATAAGTTCCTCTTACATTAGACTCGCTATATTTTATTTGTATCCATACATATACTTATTGTGTAGTTTATTGTATCGCAAAATCAAGTTGTACAAGTTTCTTTCCATTGGGTAGAGATTGATGAGTTTCTTTTATGAAGTCGTATCCGATTGCTTGTAATGCTTCTATCAAAGGAAGTTCCTCCATTTGATGATGAATTTTATTAAGATTATCAAATGCACGTAGATATGGAGAATCTGATATCCAACCATCTTCTTCGTTCATTTGTATTATACAGGATACAACCTGTGGTTGTACTTGTCGCACTACCTTCTGGAAAGCTTCATATCCAATATATTCAATCAATAAATTCGCAATCAGTAACTCTGCTTGAGGAAGTGTATTCGCTTCTTTCAAGAGGTCTACTGCTAGACAACATAGTACATCTTTGAGATGCACATATCTGCTCTCTACTTCTTTCAAATAGGCTTTGTTGATATCCACTCCATACACTTTGGTATACTGTTGTGGATTGATGTGTATAAGACCATTTCCACCCGCAATACCAAGAATCATGACAGAGTGAACGGGGTATGCAGATAATTGTCCCTTCATCATTTCATTCATGGTTTGTAGCTGGAAAACAGAATCCAACTTCATATGATTTTCATAATCTGAAAGTGGTATTTCTTCCCAAGGATTCTTCATACTATTCTCCCTTATTTCTAGTTCCTTCTTCTATCTTTTGTATGGTATCTTCTCGTATGACTTCTCTAAGAGCTGTTAGATAGCTTGAAAAGGAAACTTTATCATTTGCGTATGTTTTGTTTAATTCATATTCATGTGGAATCCACGTTGATAAGTCTGATGCATTGTGTTGAATTACGGCCTCTAACCCATCGATTGCTTTATAGATTTTTGCTTCTATAGTCACTCGTTGTTCCATTTCTTCATAAAGTGAAATCATTTCTTTACTATAGTCACCTGGAAGTGAATGTACCCACGCATATAGTTTTTCTTTCTCTATTTCTTCATGCTTCTCTGTCTTTTCAAACGTAGGAATATCTCCTGTAAATGCTTCACCTAAATCATGAAGAATGCACATGACCATTACTTTATTCATATCTACTTCTGGAAATTCATCCTTCATAAAGTATGCCATTAAAGACATCATCCAACTATGTTCCGCAACGCTTTCACGTCTTCCCTTAGATGTATAACAATGTCTTGTAGTATCTTTTAATCGTTCACTAATTTGTACGATATCTAATAAATCTCTTGGTTTCATTATGGGTTCCTCTCTTTCCTAAAACTTTCACATTGGTTTTAAATTTTTATTCAATCTCTCCACAATCCAAGAGAAACGCTTTTGTTTTCCTTCTGTAGTTTTCGCATCTTTATATGCTTTCACATAAGTTTTCTTTACGGAAGGAGACATCGCTATAAAATTGGTATATGCTGGCTCTATGCCCTGTAGTTCACTCAGAAGTAAGTTAATATCCTCATTCTCTATTACAATGGCATGATTCACATCCCATTGACCATTTTCTTTTGCTTCTTGTATTTTAGCTCTACCAAAATCACTCATACTTCCATTCTTTTCAAGCTCGATAACAAGTTTCTTATTCTTCTCAGACCATTTACTATTTTTTTTACGCAAAGAAAAGTATTTTACATAACCTGTTTCATCTAAGCTTTTCATTTGGCCATCAATCCAACCAAAACAAAGTGCTTCTTCCAATGCATCACTTGCTTTTAACGTTGAAGATTTCTTAGCTTTATCAAAGTATAACCATACCCCTTCACTAGATAAACAATGTTCCATTAACCAATCACGAAACTCCTTACGAGTTTCAAACTTCCTATAATCGTTCATACATACCCTTCCTTTTCCTATCCATGCATTATGAATAACTTAAAGTTTGTATATCGAATGTTTCTTCTTTTGGTAAACGCAATACCCAAAGTGTAACCTCTACCTTCTTTGATAAATAATCAAAGGTAAATGATTTTTGTTTGAGCTCTTTAACTTGATAAGAAATTTTGGAGATCGTTCCATCTAGGATACCACATACATACTTATAATCTGTAGTTTTATCTTCACTATAATGGAACACGTCACCACTTATAAGTGCCTCATACCAAATTCTTTTCCCATCGCTTTCTTTATATGTCAAAGACACATGATGTTCATGGGTAGAAGAAGATAGGAAACCTTTCTCATCACGATATCGTTGATCCAACAACAAAGCTTCGCTGCCTTCTTTTGTCTTAGCGATACTTAATCCAATTTGAGCATCATCAAACTCAATATAACCTAAGATATCTTCAATCGAAGTATAGGTATCTGTGTTTTCTAAATAATCATCCATAAATTCCATATACGATACATCCATACTGCATCCTGTTAACATTAGCAAACTACATAGTATACATAGAATTTTTTTCATTTGATAGACCTTCCTTTATCTATTATGTATTCTAGTCTAAATTCTTAAAATATTGCGTACCCTTTAAAAACTTTTTGTTCGTTTTAGTTGGACTAGATATTCACTTGTATCTTCTTCCAACTTCTTTTCTTTCGTTACGTGAAATCCGTGTCTTTTATAAAAAGATATAGCTCTTATATTCTTTTCTAGTGCCCATAATTGATTGGCACTTAATTCATCTATCGCATACGTGATCAATTGAGCTCCATATCTTTTGCCTTGAAAAAAAGGATCCACATAGAGTTTGCATAGTTCTCTATCCTGCATTTGTAAAAAGCCTCTAATGATTCCATCATCCAGTACATATAAGTTTTCCAATATCTCTTCTTTGGTAAAGTAGTTATCTACCAAAGGTATTACTTGTAATTCATCAAAGGAAAAAGATTCATCTTGAAATATAGGAAAATAATTCATTCTATTATTGAAGACAAATATTTCTGCAATTCTACATGCATCTTCTTTGTTTGCTTTTCTGATACTCATGAGCGAACTCCTCTCTGTACTTATGTTCTATATTATTGTTGTTCGTTTGTTATTGGTGAAAAGAATTTTCCTTTATAGAAGTTTTCATTATCTAGTTTTGTTGCGGTTAATCGAAACATCACACAGCCATCTGGACAAACAAAAACTTTGCTGTATTTACTATCACCACCGATATTTTCTAAATCTCCACCACTTCTTATCGCTTCCATAATCGGATACAATATCATCATCACTTTTGAACAAATTCCTTGCCCATCTTTATTGACTGGACAACCAAAACCACATGTGTAGGTATCTCCAATTTCTTCGCCATTTCTACAATATCGTTCTGTACTGTCGCCTTGTAAAAACCCAGTCACTTCTATTTTAAATTCATATTCTTCATCATACCATTTTTTCATATATACCCCTCACTACCTTTCATTATGGTAATTATACTGCATACTAACACTTAGGTAAATGCTATCATAAAACAAAAAAAGAATCTGCTCTATCCTATACAAGAAAGAGCGGATTCCTTTATTTTAAGATACTTCTAATTTTAAGTTCATAAGGCGTATTTTTCAATAACCCTTGTGCTTCTCTAAGATATTCTTTCATCTTCTTTTTCTGATCACCATTACCATATTGAAGACCTAACATATACAAGAACATTCCACGATTTGGACCAGTGCATTCAGGATCTTTTAAAGCTTCTTCCATTTCATCAATATATGCAACTGATTTCTCAAGACATACATCGTACATAACTTGGCTTTCTTTAAAATAATCTTCTCCGAATTTACGGATCCTTTCTAATAATGTTTTTGCTTTTCTTTTGTTCTCATCTTCAAGATAATAGTAGAAACATTTCATTACGATATCAATTTCTTGTTGTTTGTTCATACGCATGTTTAACATCAAGTCAAATTGTTCTTCTACTTTCTCTTTTTCTCCCTGCATAACCAAACCATTCATACGCATGTATTCACGATTAAATGCTGGAAAGTAAAATTTACAAACAGTAGAATCAATCATTTTGAAATAATCTTCGAAATCTGCTTTCTTTAAATCTTCTAAAAGTCGTTTCATCATTTTATTCTTGATAATTTTGGATGTTAACGCACAAACAACCGTTGAAACTACAACAACAATAATGATGATAATAGTTGAACTATCCATAATGCACCTCATTTTTTTCTAACATTCTTATTGTACTATACTTCGTTTTATTTTTCATCTAAATTCGTACATTTTTAACGAAATTTCTTTAAACGAAGGGCATTGGATACAACACTTACAGAAGATAATGCCATGGCAGCTCCTGCAAATACAGGAGATAATAATGGACCTCCAAATATATGCAGGATACCCGCTGCAATAGGAATACCTAAAATATTGTAGAAAAATGCCCAAAATAGGTTTTGATGAATGTTACGAATAACTGCTTTTGATAAACGTATCGCAGTTTCTACACCAGCAACATCATCTTTCATCAATACAATATCAGCACTCTCGATTGCCACATCACTTCCACTACCAATCGCAATCCCTACTTCACTTTGACTTAGCGCAACCGCATCATTAATTCCATCTCCAACCATCGCAACTTTATGACCTAAAGCTTGAAGTTTTTTTATTTCTTCACCCTTTTGATCTGGTAACACCTGCGCAATAACTTGATCAATTCCTGCTTGTTTCGCAATCGCTTCCGCCGCAATCTTATGATCTCCTGTAATCATATACACCTGTTTTCCACTTTGTTTTAAGCGTGTCATAACTTGCGCAACATTATCTTTTATACGATCGGCAATCGCAAGGATACCAATCACTTCTTGAGCATAACTTACCCATACAACACTTTTTCCATCTTTTAAATAGGCTATTTCATGTTCTTCAAATGCCTTGGTATCAAGATTGTTTTCTTCCATATATCTACGACTTCCTACCATAAGCTGTTTTCCATGATAAGTAGCAAATAAACCTCTTCCATTTAAAGTTTGAATATCTTCTATTTGTGAATACTGAATATTTTCTTCTTCCACCTTGTGCAAAATTGCTTGTGCTAATGGATGTTTACTTCCTTGTTCTAGAAGAGCCGCATAACGCAAAACCTCTTCTTCACTTCGTAATGTAAAGATATCTGTTACAACTGGTTTTCCAATGGTAATCGTTCCTGTTTTATCAAATACGACTACATCGACACTGCTCGCTACTTCTAAAGCTTCTCCGCTTTTGATCAAAATACCATGACTCGCACCCACTCCGGTTCCCACCATAATCGCAGTTGGAGTCGCAAGACCCAAAGCGCATGGACAGGCAATCACCATAACACTTACAAATACACTTAATGAGAATGCAAAGTCTTTTGTGGCGATATACCATGCCACAAAGGCAAGAAAGGCGATTCCCATAACAGTAGGTACAAAATATAAAGAAATACGATCCGCAATACGAGCAATTGGTGCTTTCTTTGCCTGTGCATCTTCTACAAGGGCAATGATCTTAGAAAGTGTTGTTTCTTCTTGCGTTGTTGTACACTCCATAAGAAGTCTTCCATCGATGTTTATCGTTCCTTGAATCAGCGTATCATTAACGTTCTTTTTTACTGGCATACTTTCCCCTGTTAACATACTTTCATCTACATTTGAACTTCCTTCTACTAGAATTCCATCCACAGGAATATGTTCTCCAGGTTTTACAACAAATACATCATGTACAACGACTTCATCAATCGATATTTCAATTTCTTTTCCATCTCTATATAACGTTGCGGTATTTGGACGTAACTGTAACAATGCCGAGATAGCACTCGTACTTTTCTTCTTTGAAAGTTCTTCTAAATGCTTTCCAAATTGTACCAGCGCAACGACAACACCCGCCGATTCAAAATATAACGCATGTACAGCATGTACATCTCCTTGTAAAATCATAACCAAAGAATACAAGGAATATAGATAAGCACTTCCAGTTCCCAAGGCAACCAAAGTGTCCATGTTGGGAGCTTTATGAAACAGAGCCTTCATTCCACGTACAAAGAAATGATTTCCCGAAATTAGTATAAGCGTCGCAAGAACAAATTGAATTCCCGCAAAATTAAGTGGATGCGTCTTATAATGAATGATATCTGGCAAAGGAAGTTCGATACTTCCCAACATATGCGACATTCCTATATACAATAAGACAGCCGCAATTGCTAAGGTTATATAAATACGCAAAGATTCATAACTTTTACGTTCGATTACTTCTTTTTGTTCTTGCTTGATTTCTCCATGATAACCACTTCGCTCTATCGCTTCTACTATCTCGCGTTGCTTGATTCGTTTTTTATCATAGCGAACACTTGCTTGATTTAAGAGAGGATCTACTTGTGCTTGCTCAATTCCATCTAGACTTTGTAGTGCTTTTTCAATAGTGATGGCACAAGTGGCACACGTCATACCTTGAATGGATATACGAACATCTTCAAAGGCTTCTTGATCCAACAAGGTAAATCCTGCTTTATCTAGAGCTTGTTTCCAGTTTTCAAACTGATAATCATCGTACGTAATATTCACAGTATGCACTAAAAGATTGACACTTGCCTCCACAACTTCTTCACGTTTCTTTAAGATGCGTTCAATACTAGAAGCACATGAGGCACACATCATACCCTCTACTTGAAACGTTTGACTCTTTCTTTCACTTGCACATTCCATTTGAAATCCAGCCTTTTCAACAGCTTGTATTGCCTGTTCTTCATCATACTCATTCGTTGTTTGTATGTGCACTTCTTCTTTTAATAAGTTGACACTAGCTTCCTCAATAAAGGGAAGCTTCTTTAAAACTCTTTCTACACTTGCGGCACACGCTGCACAGTGCATTCCTTTTATGTTATATTTTCTATTCATAATTTACCTCTATTTCATTAGGATTGCTAAGATATCCTCAATTTCCTTCATTTTTTCATCAGCATCTTTTTCTACTATCGCTCGTTTCACACAAGAATTCAAATGTCCATTTAATATATGCAAGTTTGCCTTTTTCAATAAGGATGTAGAAGCCGATATTTGATTGGATATATCAATACAGTATCGTCCATCTTCAATCATCTTTATAATTCCTTCGATTTGACCTTTTGCCGTTTTTAAATTTGCTAAAGCTTTTGCTCTTTCATCTTTCATAAATACCTCCCCCCTGGGGTGTCAGGGTACGTTCCTATTGTATAAGATTGTTTCTCGTATGTCAATTCAAACACTCTCACTTAAAAACAAAAAAAATCAAGGATGTAAAAATTCCTTACAAAATACAAAAGGTTCTTGAAATTACATGATGTTTTTTACAAAGTACGTTATAATAAATACATCGTGGAGGTACTATCATGAGGAAAAAAATAATTACATCTTTATTATGCTTTGCTATGTTCTTCTTATCCATTACTACGCTTACTGCCAAAAGCGACACTTTAAGTGCAGATGGAAAGTTCCATATCGTTAGTGTGGATAAAAAAGGAAATTATGAAATTGTAAATACTTTTGATAGCTATGCAGAAGCAAAAGTTTCGCATACGCTACTCAATACCAAATATAACAATCTAGGAATTACTTATGGCGATTCCTTCCTCTATGTGGATCAAGGTGTAGTTTCCTTCGATAGCAGTGCAAGCTGTGATGTGAATACAGAATATACTTTAGACAGCGGTGGAGATAGCGGATATTTAAATGGCTGTTATGGAAATGATGCGGCTTTCTTAGAATATAATGTAGCAACCAACAAAGTGAAATTTAAAATCTCTGGTGTAGTTGGATGGGCAAATGCGGCTGATGTTACGATTTACCCTTATGAAAAAATACCTAGTGTTTCTTCTTTTGTAGTAAAAGATGAGGTGCTTTATCATCGATTAAAATCTAGTGCCTTATCCAAAACATATGCAAACTCTATATCCCTATCTAGTGCCCCTTCCTATCTAAAAGGAGAAACAACCTATTATAGTTATGATACACATTATTTTTACACTTCTTATAAAACTATGATGCAGGATTATCGAAACAATACGTATAAAAATGCGGTGAACGAATCACAACCATACTATAATTATTATCAATATATGGATCATCGTTCTTCTTCCTCTTACACCCCAAAACAATTAGAATCCTATCTGAAAGATGCTTTGGGTTTTAATCAGACAATTACCGATTTTTATGACAAAGATAATTATATCCATGATATTTTGACACAATCCCTACTCTTTCAAGGAAGTGATGCATTTTTCCAATATCAAAACCAATTTGGTTCTAATGCGCTCATGATGTTATCCTTATCCTTAAATGAAAGTGCTATGGGAAGAAGCTATATCGCTTACAACAAGAATAACTTATTTGGACATGCGGCTTATGATTCCAGTGCAGAAGAAAGTGCTTCTCGCTATGCAAGTGTAGGCGCAAGCGTATACTCTCATGCTCTGCATTATATTTCAAAGTCTTACTTAAACCCACAAGCATTCCAATTCCACGGAGGATACTTTGGAAATAAAGCTGGTGGTATGAACGTATCCTATGCTTCCGATCCTTATTGGGGTGAAAAAGCAGCACAGTACTATTATCAAATCGATGCAGCGTTAGGCTCTAAAGATCTCGATCAATACGCGATTGGAATTAGCCAACAAAAAGAAGTTTCTGTATATACAAAAGCAGCGAAAAAAGCAGATACTCTGTATACCATTCCAAAGGGATACGAAGGTTCCTTTATCTTATTAGAAAAAGTTAAGAATAAGAATGGTACATGGTATCGTGTACAAAGTGATGTTGCCTTAAACAAAAATAAAGAAGTATTAGAAGATGGAACTTATCCATACAAATATAGCTATGGGTTTGTGAAAGCATCTGATATTGATGTTGTACGCAATCAAAAGAAAGTCGATGCTAAAAACTATGTGACCCTTACCTTTGATGCAGTAGATGGAACATTCTATCCAGATAGTTCGATACTTACCATGCAAATTGAAAATGGAATGACACCTGTTATAGGTGATCCTGTTAAAACAGGCTATTTATTCGATGGTTGGGATATCGCCTTAGAACCAGCAACGAACAACCTTACATATAAAGCAACCTATAAAAAAGTAAAGAGTATGCAATTGATTGAAAAACCTGCGGTTACTTATAATGTTGGAGATACATTGAACATAAAAGGTGGTAAGGTTCGTATTGATTTTGAAGATGGAAAAAACAAGGAATTTAATTTGACTACGGATATGGTAAGTGGATTTGATAATGCGCGTGAAGGAAAACAAAATATTCAAGTTCAAGTTGGTGGAAATATCACCCATTATGAAATTGAAGTTACAAAATCCAATGATGAACAAAAACAAGTATTACTAAAACGTGCAGCCTATATTATAAAGACCTATAGTGGAAAAACAGGACTTACACAAGAGGCAATGGAGGAACTTATACGTTTCCGTGAAGATATCTCCAAAGTAAAAACATCAATTCTAACACGTGATCAAATTCGTGTAATTGATCGTATATTACAAGAAAATTTATCCCCACGCTACAGTGTTATTATACAAGACGATCTCTTTGATTTACAAACATCTGGTCTTGCGCTTGCTTTACAAGGAGAACAAGGGTTCTTACATAAGATTATGCCTAAAACAATTAAGATTGAACTAGATGAAGGTATCAAGGATGAACAAGAAGAACTAGTTAAGAAAATCGCGAATGCGAATGGTATGGAAATCGCATCTATGTTTACCATTGATGGAACCGATGATTTCTCTTCCTTGAAGCCAAAATCAGATATGGTATACTCTCTTAAAAAACCTAAAAAAGATAAAGATAATCGAAGTTATCGTGTCTATTATATCGATGGAGAAGATGTCTACCAGCTCCCTTCCTCACAAAGTGCATCTAGAATTTTATTAACAAGTGATAAGTTAGGAAGTTTTGCGTTGGTATATCAAAATGTGGATAGTGTATCCCAAGATCAAGATTTTAGCGAAGTTAATACGATTGCACACAATGGAAAAAATTATATTATGAGCTACATTATACTACCGATTGCGATTGGTATCACCCTCATTATTGGAGGTATTCTTTACTTGTGGTATCAGAAAAAACATAAGAAATCACATAAAAGAATCCATCCAAAAGAAGTTCAACAACAGCCAATTCAAGAAGAAGAAAGAAATCACGAATAACTTGTGATTTCTTTTCATTTCCTATACAATACTATATACGAGGTGATAACATGAACAGAAATGAAATAGAAACAGAATTAACATGGGATTTAACCAGTTTGTTTAAAGATCAAAACGCTTTTGACGAACAATATGAAGAAGCCCAACAACTTCTTACTAAGTTGAAGTCTTATAAAACACATATTGCTGATAGTAAAGAAACCTTTATAGCATTTATGGAAGATGACGAAACTTTCTCTCGTTATTTAGATAATTTATATTCCTATGCAAAAATGATGACGGATGTAGAACCATCTAGTGAAGAAAACTTATCAAAAGCTGCTATGTTGTACCAAAAGACCATTGTAGCTACGAACTTTGTACCTTTGGAAATCATTGCACATAAAGAAGAAATTGAAGCCTTCTTAAAAGATGAGGACTGTAAAGATTTCATCTATCCTATGCAAGAAATATTCCGTACTATTCCGCATCGTTTAGACGATGAAAAAGAAGCTATGCTTGCACAAGTAAGCGAACTACAACGTATCCCTGGAGAAACCTATGATAGCTTACGTTTAGAGTATCCTAGTGTTGTTGTGAATGGAAAAGAAGAGTTCTTAAATGATGGAACATACTTTCAATTCTTAACAAACAAAGATGCCTCCATACGTAAACAAGCTTTCGAAAACTACTTTGGAGAATATAAACGTTACCAAAATACATTCATGAATTTACTAACTGGAAATGCAAAGGCACAAGCCTTTGAAGCTCGCATACGCCATTATGGAAGTGCATTAGAAGCAAGTTTATTTGGAGATGGTGCAGATACTACTTTATTCTATAAAGTATTAGATATGGCAAATGTGAAACATAAAAAACCACTTCATGAATACTTTGCTTTTCGTAAACAAGTATTAAACCTTGAAGAACAACACCCATATGACATCTACCTTCCGTTAGTAAAGAATGTAGAAAAATCATATTCCATCGATGAAAGCTTTGAAATCCTTGCTAAAGCACTTGCGCCTCTTGGCGAAGAATATATCTCTTTACTTCATAAAGCAAGAGAAGAGCGTTGGATTGATTTCCTTCCTTGTACTGGAAAAATTGGTGGTGCGTATTCTGGAGGAAGTCATGATTCCAAGCCGTTTATTTTGGCAAACTTTAACAACGATTATGAATCCTTAAGTACCTTAGCACACGAATTAGGACATTCTATGCATTCCTATTTTTCACGTCGTGCGAACCGTCCATTATTGAGTGGATACAAAATCTTTGTAGCTGAAGTCGCTTCGACTGTAAATGAAATATTATTAAATAAATATTTGTTGGCTACAAGTGATGATAAAGATTACAAAGCAACGTTACTCAACAATCTATTAACGCAATTAGTTGGTACACTATATCGTCAACCTATGTATGCGAAATTTGAATGCAAGTTACATGAAATGATTGAACATGAAGAAGCAGTTTCTTCTCAAACACTTACACAAATATATTATGACTTAAATGTTGATTATTTTGGAGATAGTGTGGAAGTGGATGAATTACAACGTTATGGTTGCTACTATATCCCTCATTTCTATTACAACTTCTACGTATATAAATATACATTAGGTATGTCTGTAGCATTAAGCTTTGTGAAAAAGATATTAGCTGGAGATACAAAAGACTATTTAAAATTCTTAAGCAAAGGTGGTAGTGAAGCACCTATCGACGAATTGATACATGCAGGTGTAGATCCTAGAGAAGATGGGGTTTATGATGATGCCTTTACCTTCTTCAAAGAAACATTAGATGAATTAAAGACAATCCTATAACAAACAAAAGAGGCAAAAATTGCCTCTTTTTACATATCTAATGGGATTACTAAACGTAATACAAATTCTCCACCATCCGTATCTATAGAGTGCATTCCTCCATATTTTTCCACGATGGATAGGATACTTTTAACACCTAATCCATGGCCTTCTTCTTTATGCCTTGACATAAAAGAAACACCATCTTCAATCAATTCTCCTTCATATGCATTTTTAACAGAGATCAAAAGGGTAGTCTCATGCATTTGAAGTTGTACTTCTACGACTCTTTTACTTTCATCTTCTATATGTTCTACAGCTTGCATTGCATTTTCAATTGCATTGGATAACAATGTACAAAGTTCATGATCTCCAATCGCAAGAGATTCTGCCACTTTGGCATTTATATCCAATACTATATTCATATTTTTTGCTTTTTCATCAAAAGCAGCCAATAATATGTTCACCGTCTCATTACTACAGAAACGTTTCGGTGTTAGCGCATCGATATCTTTCTTACTCATTGCTAAATAAGCTTTGATTTTTTCCATATCATTCTCTTTTGCATATTCTTGAAGAAGGGTGAAATGATGTCTCATATCATGGCGATAAATCACTGTTTGTTCTTGACTAGAACGTAGTGATTGTAGTTGATTCTTTGCGCCTTCTACTTGAAGATCAAGTAGGACTTTTTCATTTTCTGCTTGCTCCAATAATTTCTCTTTTTGTATTTGATCTCTGAGTGCATCCCAAGCAGCTAAGATAAACAATGCTATCAAGATGGTTGTGAAAACCCAGAAAATGAATGGCCTAAAATAGAAACGAGACGCTTCTATAAATATGATGGACATATATTCATTAAGATTTTGATCAACAATGCCAGTAATCATGAATAATAAGAGATACCCGATGGAAAATAAGCCTAGCAAAGATACATAATGCTTAATAAATACATTCTTTTTATACTCTTTGTAACAGTAATACAACATAACCGCAAGATTGATAAAACATAACGCTTCTACCCTATCAAACCAAGGAGTAATGAAAACATGCAATTCATATACCGTGTAAAATATTGCAAAATAGATTCCCCATACAATACTTGTTATCCAGAAGAACCGCTTCTTAATCTTCGGTGAAGAAAATTTCGTTTGTAAATACAATAATGGAAATAAAAAGTAGAGTGCATTTGCTATGGTAACATTGAGCATAGGAAATGGATTTTCATGTAATATACTCATATAGGAGAACATTTGAAGTAAAGAAGCAAATGCCAATAATAAAATAGGAAACCCTTTGCCTGTGGTTACTAAACGATAGAAAAATAACGCAACGAGTAAGAGGGTTATCACACCAAACATAGCTCCTGGTATAGCGTTTCTATTTGTCCATACCTCTTGTTGATACAATAGTACAGTGTCACTTTCAAGAACGAATTCGATACTATTGATTGAAACATTATCAAACCTTCTTGTCAAAACTTCCATTTTCTTTCCAACCCAAGAGGGATCAAATGAAACATCGATTAAAGTAAGTTCACCTTCAGGTTTTTTCATAAGTGGCAATTCATCAGAAATTGAAGTATTTGCGTCGTGATTTTTAAAGACAAGTCTATTGTCTATATAAATGGATATCGCTCTTCCACTGTCTACTACGATTCGATCGTATGCACCCCATACCTCTGGAACGATACGCTCCATAAGAATGGTATTATCACTGAAAGCCGCATCCCCTTCATCTACTGGTTTATTTTCACCATCTACTCTTTCACTCAATGTCCATCCACTGTTATCTACATTACTAACACTAGCTATTAAATTACTCACGTCCGAAGTACTAAAACTATAAAAGTATAAAAGAAAGGATAATACGATTGTAAATAATGCCCCAAAATATAA
>JAVWJF010000027.1:0-16055 GCA_036639195.1 Longicatena sp. | reverse complement strand
AGGGCAACTCGTTGCATTTATGGATTATTTATTCCATGCAATGTTCTCTGTCATGCTTTTCTGTACGGTATTTATGCAATATCCAAGAGCAGAAGTAAGTGCAAAACGTATTCAAGAAGTGTTGGATACAGAACCTTTGATTATGAATCCAAAGAATGGAAAAATGGAGGGAGATCAAAGTGGAACGATTGAGTTTGATCATGTGACATTTGTATATCCGGATGGGGAAGAACCTATTCTACATGATATATCTTTCAAAGCAAAGAAAGGTGAAACCATTGCGTTTATTGGTAGTACTGGTTCTGGTAAGAGTACTCTAGTAAACTTAATCCCAAGATTTTATGATGTGACAAGTGGTCATATCTATATCGATGGTGTGGATTTAAGAGATTACGATTTATTCGCACTACGTTCAAAATTGGGAGTGATTCCACAAAAAGCAATGTTATTTAGTGGGACAATCGAAGAAAATATTCGCTTTGGTAAAGAACATGCAACACATGAAGAAGTGGAGCATGCCGCGAAAACTGCACAAGGTCTTGATTTCATCATGGAAAAAGAAAAGCACTTTGAAGAAGAGATTACAGAAGGAGCGACCAATGTATCTGGAGGTCAAAAACAACGACTTTCTATTGCTCGTGCCTTGGTTAGAAAACCTGATATCTATGTATTTGATGATTCCTTTTCAGCTCTTGATTTTAAGACTGATGCAAAATTACGTCATGATTTAAAGAAAGAGACAAAAGATAGCATTGTTATGGTCGTAGCTCAACGTATTTCTAGTATTATGGATGCCGATCGAATTGTAGTCTTAGATGAAGGAAACGTAATCGGTATAGGAACACATAAAGAGCTATTAAAGAACTGTCAGATTTATCACGAAATTGCTCTATCACAGTTGAGTGAGGAGGAATTGAACCATGAATAAAAAACAACAAATAATGAAGAGTATCAAAGGATTCTATCAATTCTTAGCACCTTATAAGTGGGGATTTGTTGGGGCTGTTATTATGGCAATTATTGCAGTATTAACAATGTCCTTAGCACCTTACTTTGAAGGTTTGATTACGACACAATTGGCAGAGGATGTCGTGAACTCTCAAGCAGGAGTTATCCTGATTAGTTTTCAAAAGATTATAAGAGTTATGTTGATCTTGTTGGGGATTTATTTAGCTAAGACAATCTCACAAATGTTCGCGGTTGTTTGGTTAACCAATGCAATTCAACATGCTATGCAAGATATGCGTAATGCAGTACAAAGTAAAATCAGAAGATTACCTGTACGTTATTTTGATACCCATCACTTTGGAGATGTCTTAAGTAAGATTACCAACGATATTGATGCTGTATCCAATGCGATGCAACAGAGTTTTATCAGTGTCGCAACAGGTGCATTATCCTTAGTATTCTCATTGGTTATGATGTTTATGATCAATCCAGTGATGGCTGCTATTTCTGCACTTATTATTCCATTTACATTATTGATTACACGTGCGATTGTAAAACGTTCTCAAAAACGTTTCAAGGCACAGCAAAATGCACTTGGTGCTTTAAATGGCGCAATTACAGAAATGTACACAGGATATAATGAAATATTGTTATACAACAAACAACAAGAAAGTATTCAAAAATTTCATGATTTAAACGAAGAATTAAGAGAGAATGCCTTTAAGGCACAATTTGTATCTTCTACCATTGGACCATTGAATGCACTTGTTACGTATATTACAATCGGTGTAATTGCGGTTGTAGGAACAATCTATGTAATCCAAGGCACTATGCAAATAGGTAACCTACAAGCATTTATCCGTTACATTTGGCAAATTAATGATCCATTATCACAGATATCAGCACTGTCCTCTCAAATTCAAGCTGCAGCTGCAGCGCTAGGACGTATCTTAGAAATCCTAGAGGAAGAAGAGGAAGTGGCTGAAAAGAATCCGGCAGAGGTATTAGATCATGCAAAAGGCAATGTTACATTTGAACATGTAAAATTCGGTTACACCGATCATAACTTCATCCAGGATTTGAATATCAACGTAAAAAGTGGACAGATGGTCGCTATCGTTGGTCCAACGGGTGCTGGTAAGACAACACTTATCAATTTATTGTTACGATTCTATGATGTAAAAGGTGGTAGCATAAAAATTGATGGTGTGGATATACGAGATATGAAACGAGAAAATTTACGTGATCAGTTTGGTATGGTATTACAAGACACTTGGTTATTCTCAGGTACAATCTATGATAACATTCGTTATGGTCGCTTAGATGCGAGAAAAGATGAAGTTATTAAGGCTGCCAAAATGGCTAATGTACATCATTTCATTCGTACTCTACCAGATGGTTATGATTCCTTAATTAACGAGGAAGCTAACAATGTATCCCAAGGTGAAAAGCAATTGTTAACGATTGCTAGAGCAATTCTAAAAGATCCTCAGATATTGATCTTAGATGAGGCGACTTCTTCCGTTGATACACGATTAGAAAAAATCTTACAAGAAGCGATGAAAAATGTTATGACTGGGCGTACAAGCTTTGTCATTGCCCATCGTCTATCTACTATTCGTAATGCGGATTTAATCCTTGTAATTAACGATGGCGACATTGTTGAACAGGGAACACCTGAAGAATTGATGAAGCAACAAGGAGCCTATGAAAAGCTGTATAATTCACAGTTCCAAGATGCCAAAGAAGATTAAACGAAACACGTTGAGTAATCAGCGTGTTTTTTCTATAGGTAAATTATATAAAAAATGGTTTCATCAAAGAAATGAGATACAACATCAAACCCTTGGGTGAAAGCTTGATATCTATATTTTATAACGATATAATGTAGCTATATAAATCAGATTTATGGAGGAGAAAATATGGACAAAGCAGCATGGATTTTTTCATACAAAATTAAAAAGAATGTAACAGAAAGTGAGTTTATTGAGAAAACACAAAAGTTACATGATGAAGTGATTTCTAAAGCAAAGGGTTTTATATCTTGGGAACATTATGTACAGGATAATACATGGACAGATTTTGTTCTCTGGGAGAGCGTTGAGGATGCCAATCATGCGACAACCGTAGGACAGGGCCATGAAGTAACGAAAGACTTTTATGCTTGTATTCAAATGGCTACTTGTAGAGCTTTGATTTCAAAGTTTGTTAAAAAGTATTAGTACTTTACAAAGTAGCGTTAGATAAAGGAGATTACATGTTTGTTATAAGACAAGCTATACCCAGTGAATTAAACAAAGTTAGAAAGTTTTATCATTCATTGATAGATGAAATGCAAACTTCAAGATATTCACCTGGATGGAAGAAAGACATTTATCCAGATTTTTTGTTATTGAAAAATTCGATTGAAAACAGAGAACTTTATATTGGTGAATTAGATGATGATATTGTATCAGTTATGATAATAAATCAGGAAGCCAATGAAAGCTATCAAACAATTCAATGGACATCAAATATTGAATCAAAGGAAGTATACGTGATTCATGCACTGGGTGTTCATCCTAAGCAATCAGGGAAAGGTTTCGCAAAAGCAATGATCGAAGAAGTGTTATCAATAGGAAAATGTAATGGGATTAAGGCGATTCGCCTTGATGTATTACAGGGAAATATTCCAGCAGAAAAGTTGTATGTTAGCATTGGGTTTAAATACATTGATATGATTGAGATGTATTATGAGGATACTGGATGGACAAATTATAAATTATATGAGTATGTCTTATGAGTAGGAGGCGAAAGGGAAATGGATGTTTTATTAAATAGCACTGGCTATAAGATGTATCAAAAGAATATTGCTTATGCGAAAGGATGTTATGTTTATGATAATGAAGGTAATAAATACCTTGATTTGGAGGCTGGAGTTTGGACACTACCGTTAGGACATTGTGATGAAGACATAAATAAAGCGATTCATCAACAGGTTGATACGATTGTTCACTGTGGTTATAAATATGGTCATCAAATTGCAGAAAAGTGCGCACAGGAATTGTTAAATATTACAAATTGGAAGGACGGTAAATGCGTTTTTCTATCATCTGGAAGTGAAGCGGTAGAGTATGGGGTTCAACTAGCGAAAAATATACGTCCAAATAAAAAATGTGTTTGTTTGAAAGAACAATATCTATCTGCTTATGGGAATTGTATGCAAAAACTCAAACAAGAATGGGAGTTTATTGAGTGGGATTATCGTGAGAATAAAAGCGTAGAGCAATACTATAAAGAAATATCCCTTCAGGTCGATTTTTCTAAAGTAGGAATATTTGTATTTGAACCAGGCAATAGTTCGGGTTTGGTTAAGCTGCCTTCGAAGAACCTTGTGAGTGCACTAGGGATGTTATGTGTAGAAAATGATATTGTTATCGTGGTTGATGAGGTAACTTGTGGAATCGGGCGAACTGGGAAATGGTTTGGATATATGCACTATGATTTGAAGCCACATGTGGTTGCTGTTGGCAAAGGTGTTGGAAATGGTTATCCAGTAAGTGCAGTTATCATTCATGGAGATACGGTGCTAGAAACTCAAAAAGTGGATTTTCATTATGCACAATCTCATCAAAACGATCCACTTGGGTGTAGAGTAGCCTATGAAGTTCTATCAAAAATCAAACGTGAACAATTGTTGGATAAATCAAATATTATGGCTTTTTATTTTATGAAAAAGTATAAAGAGTTACAACAGGACTATTCAATTATTGCAGAGATTAGGGGAATTGGATTGATGCAATGTATCGAATTGTCTAAGAGCATTTCTTCTCAAACAATGCTGGAAATAGAGAGAAGCTTGTTTGAACTAGGGTTCATTATTGGAGTAAAGCCTAATGAAAGAGTGATTAGAACGTATTGTCCTTTGATTATAACAATGGATTTAATTGATGATTATATCATTGCTTTGCAAAAGGTTTTAGAATGTATCGCGATGCAATCATGAAGATATTAAGCATAACAAAGAAGTAGGTATATGAATGAAGGACACCATTAGGTGTCCGTTTTTTTGCATGATATTAATTTTGTAATCTGAAAAAAAGACTGCCTTCCAGCAGTCGTGTTATCAAAAGATAACTGATCCAAGATTATTTCTTGAATTGAGGAAGGTAGTCTTTGTGTGCTTCCAGTAGTTCGTCAATTACAATGTTAGCTAATGCATCACTTGGACAGAGAGGATTCAAGTTTAGGGCAGTTATCGCAAGATTGCGGTCACCACGTATTGCGGCATCTACAACCATACGTTCAAATGATTTCATCATCTGGACATACCCATTAATTTGAACTTTAAGTTCACCAGTAGCCAGCGGCTTAGGGCCGTCCGCTGTGATACGGCATGCAACTTCTACCGCACTGTCATCTGGTAAGTTAGAAATAGCTCCATTGTTTCTTACATCTACATACTGGATGTCTCCGCTGTCATTATAGATGGACTGTATTAGATTGCAGGCAGCATCTGAATACTTGGCACCTCCACGTTGTTCTAACTGTTTTGGTTTCACATCCAAATCTTTATGACTGTAAAGATCGAAGAGTTCTTCTTCAACTTTACTTACGACTTCACCACGAACCTTACCTTCTTTAAACTGTTCCAACTCTTCTTTGAGTTGTTCTTGTGTAAAGAAATAGTAATTGTGATATGGGCAAGGAATCGCGTGTAATCCACGGATGAAGGAAGGTGAATATGGTAAAGATACAAAGTTTTTCATAGCGATTGTGTCTTCTTCAGTTACATTGGCATAGCGTTCTACTGCTTCATCGATTACAGATACTCCATCAACAAAGACATCTGTTGCAAATATAAAGTGATTAACTCCCTGTAACTCCAACGTTACGCGGGATTCCTCTACTTGGAAAATATTTGCTAATCCGGCAACCATGTTGACTGGTACATTACATAATCCAATTGCTTTTTTGAAGTTTGTATAACGAAGGACAGCCTCCGTTACCATTCCAGCTGGATTTGTAAAGTTGATCAACCATGCATCAGGACACAACTCCTCCATATCTTTTACAATATCAAGAATGACTGGTATTGTGCGAAATGCTTTAAACATTCCTCCAGCACCATTTGTTTCCTGACCTATCATACCATGGCTCAATGGAATTCTTTCGTCTTCCACACGAGCAGGTAAGCGACCGATACGCATTTGCGTAGTAACAAAGTCAGCATCCTTTAATGCTTCTCTGCGATCATAGCTTAGAATGACTTTCATTGGGACACCAGCTTTGGCTACCATTCGTTGAGCTAAAGCTCCAACGGTTTCCAACTTTTGACGTCCTTCCTCAATATCAACTAACCACAATTCGCGAACAGGTAGTGTATCATAACGTTTTATGAACCCTTCTACCAATTCTGGTGTGTAACTGCTCCCACCACCAATCGTTACGATCTTAACTGCATCTTTCTTCATATAATACCTCCTTCTGCTTGGTCTAATGAAAATATAAAGTGGTCTAGACCTTTCTGGAACAACCATATATTTACATAAATGGTCTATACCAATTCTAGCACACGTTTGAAAGCGTGTCCATAATTTTGATAAAAATAAATATTTTTCGTATGTATAAATAAAAAAGTATCAAAAAAGCCTTTATTTATCTTACTATATTATATATAGGGAGTTGGATGCTTAGTTTTTAAAACGAAATTATGTGAAAGAAAAAAAATAAAAGAAAACGGTTGCATTTTTAGAAATACATGGTATCATATGTATATAAAGTGGTATATACCAACTGGAAAGGAGGAATGAAGATGGTCAAAATTTTGCTAGTTTGTTCAGCCGGAATGTCTACCAGCCTGATGGTGAACAAAATGAAAGATTCTGCTGCAAAAAAAGGCTTAGACGCTGAAATTTGGGCAGTTGCTGATGCGGAAGCGGGTAATAATATTAGTAAAGCTGATATTCTTATGCTAGGACCACAGGTTCGTTTCTTAGAATCAAAAATGAAGACATTAGCCGGTTCTAAACCTGTTACAGTCATCGACATGCAGGCATATGGACAGATGAATGGGGAAAAAGTTTTAGAGCAGGCGCTTAAGCTTCTAGGAATCGAATAAAGTTCCGAATTTTAATTATTGAAAGAAAAACACGTGAAAGGAAAGAAAAAAATTATGAACGGATTTATGAATTGGATGGAAAAGCACTTTATGCCAATCGCTGCCAAAATTGGTAGTCAGAAACATTTAGTAGCTATCCGTGATGGATTTATCTCTATCATGCCAGTAACAATGGTAGGTAGTTTCGCAGTATTATTAAACGTATTCTTCCGTGATTTACCAAATACATGGTGGGGTGAAGGAAACAGCTTTACAACAGCAATGACTCAGGTCATCAACGTAAATGGTAACGTATACTTTGGATCAATCGTTATCTTAGGTTTATGTTTCACATTTGCATTAGGTTATCACTTAGCAAAAGCTTATGATGTTAACCCAATCGCAGGTGGTGTTGTAGCATTCGCTTCAGTTGTTACTTGTATGAGCCAAGGTGTTACAGCTTCATTCAATATGACAGACATTGCACCAGACGTTGCAAAAGCATTAACAGATGCAGGATTAACTGTAGGTGCAGCAAACGATGCAGGTGTTAGTGCAATTGGTGGCGTTGGAACATGGGGTAACTTAGGAAGTAGTTACACAGGAGCTGGTGGATTATTCACTTGCTTGATTGTTGGACTTTTATCTTCAATGATCTACATCAAATTGATGATTAAGAAAATTACTATCAAATTACCAGATACAGTACCTCCAGCAGTAAGTAACGCATTTGCAGCAATCATTCCAGGGATTATTGCAATCTATGCTTTCGGTATCATTACTCAGATTTGTGTAGTATCTACAGGATTATATCCAAATGATTTAATTATGAAATATATCCAACAACCAATGTTGGCAATGTCTCAAGGATTCTTCAGTGTAATCTTAATTGTATTCTTAGTTCAATTATTCTGGTTCTTTGGTCTTCACGGATCAAATGTTATGGCACCAATTATTGAAGGTATCTATACACCAGCATTACTTGACAACTTAGATGTATTCAACAAAACACATTCTACAGAGACTATGAAATATGTTTGGACTCGTGGATCATTTGATGCTTACGCTCAAATGGGTGGTTCAGGGGTTACCTTAGGTCTTATCATCGCAATCTTCTTATTCTCTAAACGTGATGATTCCAAAGCAGTTGCTAAATTAGCTGCACCAATGGGTGTATTCAACATCAATGAGCCTATCATCTTCGGTATGCCAATCGTGTTGAACCCAGTATACATTATTCCTTGGTTATTAGTTCCACCAGTATGTGCTGCCATCGCTTATGGTTTCACAGTTGCTGGAATTATTCCTCCAGTATTCGTACAAGTTCCTTGGGTTATGCCAGTAGGATTCTACGCATTCATGGGAACAGGTGGAAACTTCATGGCTGCATTAGTATCTATCTTATGTTTGGGAGTTTCATTCTTACTATGGACACCATTCGTAATGTTAGCAAACAGAATGCAAGCAAAAGAAGAAGCTGCTGCTGATGCAGTTGCTGAATAAGCAAAAACAATAAGCAGGGAGAGGGTTGTCCTTCTCCCGCTTTTTAAAAAAAAGGAGATCAAGATATGGAAGGTATTGAATTAATTTGTTTCCAAATCATTTCAAGTGTTGGAATGGCAAGAGGAAGCTATATCGAAGCTATGGATTTGGCTACAGAAGGCAAATTTGATGAAGCAGAAGCGAAAATCAAAGAAGGTGAAGATTACTTCACAGAAGGTCATGCTGCACATGCAAAATTGATCCAAAAAGAAGCATCTGGTGAGAAAACAGAAATCGTATTATTACTGTTACATGCGGAAGATCAATTGATGAGTGCAGAAACCTTTAAAATTTTAGCAGAAAAATTTATTGCATTAAATAAAAAAATTGAAGCAAAATAAAAGGAATAAAAGAAAGAGGTAAATATTATGGAAAAATGGGGCAATTGGCAAGTTTTTTTAATCGGAATCGGATTCTTATTCATCGTCTTATCTCCAGTGTCATCAAGTAATGTTACACAACAAATGATTATGATTATCGGTGGTTTGGTAATTGTTCTTATTGGAGTTATCATTATGAAAAAGGCTATGAAAAAGGAAAGGAGAAAGAATGGGAAATGGTAACATTCGCTAAGGATTTCTTTTTTGGAAGTGCAACAAGCTCTACGCAGAGTGAAGGTGCACATACACCAGAAGATAAAGGAAAAGACATTTGGGATCTTTGGTATGAAGAAGAACCTTTTAAGTTTCATGATGAGATAGGTCCACAAGACACATCTACATTTTATAAAAATTATAAAGAGGATATCCAATTACTAAAGGAAACAGGACATAATTCTTTTCGTACATCTATTTCTTGGTCACGTATGTTTCCAAAGGGATTTGGTGAGGTTAACCAAAAAGCCGTTACTTTCTATACATCTGTATTTAAAGAACTAAAAGAAAATGGGATTGAACCATTTGTAAATCTGTTCCACTTTGATATGCCTGTAGAAATGCAGACGATTGGAGGATGGGAAAGTCGCGAGGTAGTAGATCATTATCGTGCGTATGCAAAAACATGTTTTACTTTGTTTGGAGATGTCGTAAAACATTGGTTTACATTCAATGAACCAATCGTACACGTAGAGTGTGGATATTTACAGTGCTATCATTATCCTTGTGTTGTAGATCCAAAAGCTGCTGTTCAAGTAGCTTATCATACAGCTTTAGCTAGTGCATTAGCAATCCAAGAATATCATGCATTAAAACAAGGTGGAAAGATTGGAATCGTGTTGAATTTAACACCAGCATATCCTAGAAGTTCACATCCAGCTGATGTGAAAGCAGCCACAATCGCAGAGCTTTTTGCGAATAAGAGCTTTCTAGATCCATCTGTAAAAGGAAAATATGATCCAATGCTGATTGATATCATTAAAAAACATGATATAATGCCTACATACACGAAAGAAGATATGGATATTATCGCAAATAATACTGTAGATTTCTTAGGAGTAAACTATTACCAGCCAGTACGCGTCTGTGCAAAAGCAGATATGCCAAATCCAGATGCACCATTTATGCCAACCTACTACTTTGATCCTTATGTAATGCCAGGAAGAAAAATGAATCCATATCGTGGATGGGAAATCTATCCTAGAGGGATTTATGACATCGCAATCAACATCAAAGAAAACTATGGAAACATCGAATGGATGATTACTGAGAATGGTATGGGTGTAGAGAATGAAGACCGTTTTAAAGTAAATGGGCAAATTCAAGATGATTATCGTATAGAATTTTATAAAGACCATTTAAGATGGTTAGCAAAAGGAATTGAAGAAGGAAGTAACTGCATCGGCTATCACGTGTGGACGTTTATCGACTGCTGGAGTTGGTTGAATGCATATAAGAATCGTTATGGTTTTGTGGAGTTAGATTTAAAGACGCAAAAACGTACGATCAAAAAATCAGGTTACTGGTTTAAAGAAGTAGTAGAGAATCACGGTTTTGAATAAATAAACGCTTGAGAAAAAGGAGAGATTAACAATGGTAGTAGTTCAAGAAAAACTATATGTGAGTGCAGAGGACTTTTTTAACTGTGTTGCAGAATCTGTTGCATACGATATAGCAGACATCACTGGGAAAAGAACACGTGTAAGTCAAATTCATAAAGGATTTACTTATACAAAGGTTATGAAAAATAAAGTGAAACGTAAAGGTGATGTAAAAGTAACCATTACAGAATGGAATCCACCTCATGAATATAGTGCGATATTTGATTCTGTTACTGGACAAAACACGTTATCCTATAAAGTTGAAGATTTAGAAGATGGCTACATTGGAGTTACTTATAAAGAAGATTTTATGGGTACTACAAAGAGTAAAGACTTGAACTTCAAACTTGTCAATCTATTCTATAAGAAAAAAGCGAGAAAAAGAGCAGTAAAACTTCTTCGTGCAATTGAAAAATATGTACAAGAAGAAAAAAGTAGAAAAGAAATTGAGAAAGAACAAGAACAAACAACTGCAATCGAAAATGACTAAGATTTATGCGTAAAGCATGAAACTCAAAGGAGGCTAATCATGGCTAGATTAGGAATTTCACTTTATCCAGAGCATTCGACTTTGGAAAAAGACAAGGCTTATGTAACACAAGCAGCGAACTATGGATTTAAACGTATCTTTACTTGCTTGTTAAGCGTTGAAAAAGAACGAGAAGAAATCTTAGCAGAATTTCGTGAATTGATTGATCATGCACATTCCTATGGAATGGAAGTGATATTGGATGTTGCCCCATTTGTCTTTGATAAATTGGGAATATCTTATGATGATCTTTCATTTTTTGAAGAAATGCATGCGGATGGAATTCGTTTAGATGAAGGTTTTGACAGTCTAAAAGAAGCAATGATGACATACAATCCTCAAAACCTTAAAATAGAAATCAACGCAAGTTTAGGAACAAAATACTTAGATAACATTATGAGTCATTATCCAAAACTGGATAACATTATCACATGTCATAATTTCTATCCACAACGTTATAGTGGAATTAGTTATGAACATTTTGAGAAATGCAGTCAGGATATCAAGAATTTGAATATTAAAGTAGCAGCATTTATTTCTTCGCAAGAATCTGGGACATTTGGTCCTTGGGCGGTGAATGAAGGCTTGTGTACTTTGGAAATACACCGCGATTTACCAATTGATGTAGCTGCAAGACATTTATTTGCGACTCGTCTAGTAGATGATGTAATCATTGCGAACTGTTATGCAAGTGAAGAAGAATTAGCGACACTTTCTAAAATAGATCCAGGAAAGCTGACCTTCAAAATTGATTATGAAGCAGAATTACATCCTACAGAAGAAAAGATATTATTTGAACACCCTCACTTTGTCAGGGGAGACATGAGTGAGTATATGGCAAGAAGCACGATGCCTCGTGTGACCTATGTCAATGAAAGTGTTCCACCAAAAAATACACGTGATCTTAAAAGAGGGGATGTGGTAATCGTTAACGACAATTACCTACGCTATAAGGGTGAAGTGCACATTGTATTGAAAGATATGCCGAATGATGGAAGAAAGAATGTTATTGGGCATATTCCAGAAAATGAAACCATGTTGTTGGATTATATCAAACCATGGAAAACATTTGGTTTCATGCGCTAAACATTCTATTTAAGAGGAGGTGAATGATTTTGGCTGTCCCTAGATACTTAGAAATCAAACAACAGATCAATGAAGAAATTCAAGGGAAACCAGTGAATTCACCAATCGCCTCTGAACGCGATCTTGCGGTAAAATACGATGCGAGTCGTATGACTGTAAGAAATGCAGTTAACGAATTAGTTGAGGAAGGCGTCCTTTATCGTGACAAAAATAAAGGAACGTTCGTCGCAGATCAAAAACTTATTAAGAAAAATACCGCAACTGAAATACTTCAAAATAATGAATCTACGGACTACAACATTATTTATTTCAGCTTAAAGAATGCGGAAGATGCTGCGCCCTATTTGGATATCAGTTCTGATGAACAAATCTTGCGTATCGTTCGATTGAATAAAGTGGAAGGTCGTCCTCTGAGTGTAGAAGAAGTCTACTTCATTAGAAGTTTATATCGTGATGAGGATGTAAACGATCTTCGTAGTCTTCTAGATATTGATGCTTTAATTGAACAAGGTACGGTTACACAGCGATTTCACGCAGTGATTGTACCAGCACAGTACGCAAATCTATTGCATTTAAAGATTACTGTACCAGTCATTATGATTGAAAGCATCATACGTAGTAAGAATGGGAAACCATTGGTATTTATTAGAGCTTACAATAACCCTTTCGAAAAAACGATAGAAATAACTACTTAGTGCTTGAATACAAGCACTTTTTTAAAAAATATGAGGAGCAACGCGAATACATCTATCATCCACAGAGAAAATCTTGTATAATATGAATATTACGCAGGAGGTAAAAGTAATGGAAAAAACATTATTAGAAAAATATACAACCACATTTGGATGTCGTTTTACACGCTCTCAAAAGAAGAAATTTTTGAGTGCATTGCATGAAGATATGTCCGCATTAGGCTATTCATCAGAGATGATTCTTGGGAAGAAATTAGTTTCTAGATCAAATTCTTATTTATTTGGAAACTTGAAACAAGCGAAGACACTCATCGTGGTTCCTTATGATACACCAGAAAAAAAGTTTTGGAATAAGGTTCTTTATTTCCCGATGGATGGAACGAAAACGGCAAGTAAGACAATGATGGCTACGTATGTTCCTTTATTGATTGTATTTGCTTTTGTATTTGTTGGAGTATATCTAGTTCAACCAAGACTAACATCCAACATTGCGAACTTTTCATTATCACTCGTTATGTTTATATTAACATTTACTTTGGTATATATGATGTTGCATGGTTTTCGAAACAAAAACAACTTTAATAGAAACTCCGCAAGTATTTCGGCAGTTGTAGAAATTGCTAGAAAATTGGATAAAGATGAACGAAGAAAGGTTGCCTTTTTGTTCACAGATAAGAATAAGTTGCATTTTCTAGGGGCGGATTCTAGTATGAAGTATTTTACTGAAAATGGAAAAAATCCAAATCTTATTTGTTTTGATTGTATTGCTAATGGTTCACAAACACGCATCGGATACAATCCACAAAATCGTAAACTAGCTGCTGATATCGTGAAGCATTTTCCACAAAAGAAACATACTGTAGAAACTGTTAAATTAAGCGAAGATATGCGTATGCAATCTGCGATGTCTTTCTTTAAAAAAGCTGTTTTAATCTCTTCAGGTGAAGTTGATAAAGATGGAAATCTATATGTTTTAGGTACTGGAACGGGGAAAGATACAGTGATTGACGAGAAAAAGCTTGATGAAATTACAGAAATGATGGTACGTTATTTACATAATGAAAAATAATGGATAGGAGGAAAGAAACATGATTCGTAAGATATTTTCACTTTTACATAATAAAATTGTGATTATAGGCGTGCTGATTTTAATTCAGCTCGTTGTATTTCTTGAAATTGTGTTTCAGTTAAGCGAGTACTTCGTCTGGATATATTTCATATTAATAGCATTAAGTTTTTGTATGAGCGTATATATTATCAATAAAAATGATAATCCTACCTATAAGATAGCATGGGTATTATTGATTATGGGATTACCTGTTTTTGGTGGATTGATTTATCTGCTGTTTGGTGGTCAAAAAGTACCAAAAGAACTACGGAAAAGAGATACAGAAGCAATCAGTATTTATCAAGAGATTGCTTGGCAGAATGCAGAAATCATGGCAGAATTGGAAAAAGAAAACCCAATTGCGCATAAACAAGCTAACTACTTATGGAAGAATGCCATCTTTCCTATTTATAATCATACTGAGACGACGTTCTTTCCTTTAGGTGAAGATAAATTTGACGCAATGATTGAAGAATTGAAAAAAGCTGAGAAGTTTATTTTTATGGAATATTTTATTATAGCTCCAGGGTATATGTGGGATACAATTTTGGATGTTTTAGTAGAAAAGGTGAAACAAGGAGTAGAAGTACGTGTTATGTATGATGACTTTGGTTGTATTACCTATCTTCCTACGGACTATTACAAAATATTGTTAAATTTGGGCATCAAAGCAAAAGTATTTAATCCTATTAAGCCCCGTTTAGCAATTCAGATGAACAATCGAGACCATCGTAAAATCTTGGTGGTAGATGGTAAAGTGGCGATGACAGGAGGAGTTAATCTTGCGGATGAATACATCAATCGTAAGAAACGCTTTGGTCATTGGAAAGATTGTAGTGTAATGATCAAAGGTGAGGCAGTTTGGAACTTTACCTTGATGTTTCTACAATTTTGGAACTACGATGAAAAAGAAAAAGATGATGTCTATACCTATAAAGCGGATGTAAAAGAGTTCGTGGATATTCAAAATGATGGATATGTACAACCTTATAGTGATAGTCCAACAGATGAAGAAAATGTTGGAGAGTACACACACATCAATATGATCAATGGAGCTTCCAAGTATGTGTATGCAAGTACCCCTTATTTGGTCATTGATAATGAAATGAAGACAGCTTTATTATTAGCGGCAAAAAATGGAATCGATGTACGAATTCTCGTGCCTCATATTCCAGATAAGTGGTACGTGTTTGAATTAACACGTTCTAATTATAAAGATTTAATCGAAGGTGGAGTTCGTATTTATGAATATACACCAGGATTTGTACATAGCAAAACCTTTGTGGTGGACGATGAAATGGCAATTGTGGGAACTGTCAATATGGATTATCGTTCGTATTACTTACACTATGAATGTGGTGTTTGGTTTTACAAGAGCAAAGTGGTTATGGATGTGAAAAAGGATTATATGGAAACGCTGGAAAAAAGTCATTTGGTGACAATGGAAGAGTGCTGCAATGTTTCACTACGAGTGAAAATAATGCGTGCTGTCCTAAATTTATTCTCGCCAATGATGTAAGAACCTCGAAGGGGGATTCCATATGGGACTTAAACATGAAATGTATATTACGCTGTTTCAAGATTTTTCAATTACCTACCAAGATGAAACTATTCATTTAAATGATTATCTATCGAAACATACTTCAAACTTGTTAGAGGTACTCATCCTACATCATGGGAAAAGCGTTTCAAAAGAAAAACTCATAGATATCTTATGGGACAATAACGATAACCCTGATAGTGCATTGAAGTTTCATATATGTAGGTTGAGAAAGATTTTAAAGAACATTCCATTATTTAGCACATTAGATTTGATAAAGACGGATAAGAATGGATATTGTTTCCATCCAAATATGTTATGGGATAGTGATTGTCATCAATTTGAAGAATTACATCATACCCTCGCTATGAAACAACAATATCAAACATGTGATTATCAAAACATGAGAGAATTGTTCTTATTATATAAAGGAAAGTTATATTATAGTGGTAGTATTGTGTGGTTTTTACAAAAAGAAGAACAATATCGTTGTAGTTTCTTACGCTATATTGCGCCTGTTTGTGAATATTGTTTAAAAGATTCTCGCTATGATGAT
>JAVWJF010000026.1:13855-16269 GCA_036639195.1 Longicatena sp. | reverse complement strand
ATGGTGTAGATAAATGCATTACATTTAATACATCCATCTGTGGAATGGCAATGGTAAACATGGCTGGAATGATTGCAAAGTATTTTGCGATATCATTCGCGATAGAGAAAGTAGTTAAAGATCCACGTGTAATCAAGAGTTGCTTACCAATTTCTACAACTTCTAGAATCTTTGTAGGATCGCTATCTAAATCTACCATGTTCGCAGCTTCTTTCGCAGAAGTTGTTCCAGAATTCATAGCCAAACCTACATCGGCTTGTGCAAGAGCTGGAGCATCGTTTGTCCCATCTCCTGTCATCGCAACAATCTTACCTTCGGCTTGTTCCTTTTTGATAACATCAATTTTATCTTCTGGTTTACATTCTGCAATGTATCCATCCACACCCGCTTCTGCAGCAATCGTTGCGGCTGTTAAAGGGTTATCTCCTGTACACATAATAGTTTTGATACCAATCTCACGTAAACGTGCAAATCGATCAACCAATCCTGGTTTTACAGTATCTTTTAAATAAATGACACCATATATTACATTATTTGCACATACAACAAGTGGTGTACCACCAAGTTTACTAACTTCATTTACTTTTTCTTCTAAATCTTTTGGAATCACGCCGCCTTGTTTTTCAACGTAACGAATAATCGCATCACTGGCACCTTTACGGATGACTTCTTTTCCATCCTTCATGTCCATTCCACTCATTCTCGTTTGTGCGCTAAATTCTATAAAATCGGCATTCATGAAATCTTCTTTATCTAATGTGATTCCACCTTGTCGTGCTAAATCGATAATCGATTTACCTTCTGGTGTATCATCATGTAAAGAACTCAATGCTGCATAGTAAGTAACATCGCTTTCTTTTATACCTTCTACTGGAATAAATTTTGATGCTAAACGATTTCCAAATGTAATTGTTCCCGTTTTATCTAGAATCATAGTATCCACATCACCACAAGCTTCTACTGCTTTTCCAGACATAGCGATGACATTAAAACGTGTAACACGATCCATACCTGCAATACCAATTGCGCTTAACAAGCCACCAATTGTGGTTGGAATCAAACATACCATTAAGGCAATCAAGGTAGAGATTGCAATGGAAACTCCTGTATAACGAGCCATTGGGTATAACGTTACAATAACCAATAAGAAGATTAATGTTAACGAAATCAATAAGATATTCAATGCAATTTCATTCGGTGTTTTAGAGCGTGATGCCCCTTCTACCAAAGCAATCATTTTATCTAAAAAGGATTGTCCAGGCTCACTTGTAATTTCGACTTTAATCCAATCAGATACCACTAGTGTTCCACCTGTTACACTTGCAAAGTCTCCACCACTTTCTTTTAATACTGGTGCAGATTCTCCCGTGATAGCAGATTCATCAATGGATGCAATTCCCTCAATGATTTCACCATCATTGGGAATCAGCTCCCCCATCTTCACCAATACGATATCTCCCTTTTTTAATTGCATAGAGGAAATCATTGTTTCATTTCCTTCTTCATCAAGTACTCTTGCCATCGTATCTTTTTTTGTTTTCTTTAAAGATTCAGCCTGTGCTTTTCCTCTTCCCTCTGCAACAGATTCTGCAAAGTTTGCGAATAACACAGTGATAAATAATATAACAGAAACAATTGCGTTATATATACGAAGGTTTTCTCCGCTGTCACCAAATAAATTTGGAAAAAACACTAATAACAATGCTATGAAGAATCCAACTTCTACTACAAACATTACTGGATTTTTCATCATATATTTTGGATTCAATTTCTTAACAGATCCTATCAGCGAAGATTTTAAGATATCTTTCGTAATAAATTTTGTCTGTTTATCTTTCTTACTCATCTTACGTATCTCCCCTCTACATCCACAAAGTGAGATGTTCTGCAATTGGACCTAATGCAAGTGCTGGCAAGAAGGTCAATGCGGCAATAATTAGTACTACCATTACCAATGAGAAGCTAAAGGTAAAGGTATCTGTCTTTAATGTACCAATAGATTCATTTACATAACGTTTTTTCAATAAGCTTCCTGCGATCGCTAACTGAATAACAATAGCTAGATAGCGCCCAAAGAACATTGCTAATCCACAAGTTACATTCCAGAATACACTGTTATCTGCTAATCCTTCAAATCCAGAACCATTGTTAGCGGCACTTGATGAGAACTCATATAAGACTTGTGTTAGGCCATGGAATCCTGCGTTTGTAATACCATCTAGGCCATCTTTACAAACCACAGCGATTGCGGAGAAACCTAATATTAATAAAGGATGAATGATGATACTTAGTGCAGCAAGTTTCATCTCTTTTCCTTCTATTTTCTTACCAAGATACTCTGGTGTACGTCCAATCATCAAACCACAGATGAAGACCGCAAGGATTGCATAGATTAACATATTCATCAATCCAAC
>JAVWJF010000026.1:0-13845 GCA_036639195.1 Longicatena sp. | reverse complement strand
ACACCTGCACCACCAAAGACTACATTTAACATCATTTGTAATAAAGGAATCATTCCTCCAAGTGGTGTTAAGGTATCGTGCATATTGTTTACAGTACCTGTTGTAAAGGCAGTTGTAACAGTTGTAAATAAGGAAGAATTTGCAATTCCAAAACGAAGTTCTTTTCCTTCCATATTTCCCGCAACATTCGCTAATCCCAATTGTTCAAATACAGGATTTCCTTGTAATTCTGCCCAATAGCATACACTTAAGGAAAGCAAGAACAAAATGCTCATGGCGATAAATATCGTACGACCTTGTGGTCCGAATAAGATTTGTTTGATATGTGTTGCTTTTTCTTCATATTTTCTTGCCAACATATGTCCAAATGCAACCACACATCCACCTGGTAACAACATCATAGAATACATTTCAACCGCATTGGATATGATGGTTGGATTTTCTAACGGAGTAGAAGAGTTCGCTCCTAAGAAACCTCCACCATTCGTACCTAAGTGCTTAATGGATTCTAATGCCGCAATAGGCCCTCTAGCAATATCCTGAAGTTTTCCTTCAATTGTTGTAACTGTAATATTTCCTTCTAGTGTCATAGGAACGCCCTGTGATACTAAAATCAACGCAATAATAAATGCGAATGGAATCAATATACGAAGGATACAACGTGTCATATCTACGTAAAAGTTTCCAATCTCTTTTCCACAAAATCCACGAACCATTGCCATACAAGCAGAGAATCCAGTGGCAGCTGATGTGAACATCATAACAATGATGACCAACATTTGTGACATATAAGATAATCCAGATTCTCCAGAATAATGCTGAAGATTGGTATTTGTCATAAACGAAATAATTGTGTTATAGGATAACGATTGTTCCATGTTTCCAATACCATTTGGATTCCATAATCCCATAGATTGAATACGTAGAATCAAATATCCTACCAATACCATAACTGCATTCACTAACAATAATGTTAGTGCATAACGTTTCCATCCCATATTGGATGTGTCTACACGAAATACTTTATACAATACTCTTTCCACACGATCGAAGATTGGATCAACGAAAGTACGTCGTCCATCTGCCACATGGAACATATATTTCCCCATTGGTATTACCATAACAACAAATAATAACAATAGAATTCCTATCTGTAACATAGTGAGTTACCCCTTTCCAAATTAAAACTTCTCAGGTGATATCAGCGCATACACTAGGTATGCCGCTAACGCGACCACAATAATTCCAAGCATCCACATAATGAATTCCTCCCTTTAATGTTTTATCTGCTTTGCACACCAATCGGTAAACAATTTTACACTGCCAAATCCTGCAACTAACAGGACGACCATCAGTAGATCCATTAGCATAACCTCACTCCTTATCTTAAAGTGTAGACATTATAGCAAACGCTTTGCGAACGTGCTGTTAGTAACAATTGATTCTGTGTTAAGATAGTATAAAGATATCAAAAGAAATGTATAAACTATAGTACAATGGATACGTACAGATAGGATGATATAGAAATGAATACAGAGAAAAAAGGAAAACTAAAAATATTCTTTGGATATTGTGCAGGAGTTGGAAAAACATATGCTATGTTAGCTGCGGCACATGAGAAGAAAAAAGAAGGTGTTGATGTAATCATCGGTTATGTGGAAAAACATGCAAGAGCAGAAACCATCGCTATGATGGATGGCTTAGAGGAAATACCAGTAGCTGCTATTCCTTATAAGGATATTGTATTGCATGAGTTTGATTTAGATGCCGCATTAAAGAGAAAACCCGAATTGATTTTGGTAGATGAACTCGCCCATACCAATGCCGCGACATCACGTCACCCAAAACGTTACAGCGATATACAAGAACTCTTACACGCAGGTATTGATGTATATACCACTGTAAACGTGCAACACTTAGAGAGTTTACAAGATGTAGTCGCAAGTATTACAAGAATACGTGTCAATGAACGTATTCCTGATAAAGTATTTGATCAAGCTGATCAAGTGGAACTCGTTGATATTGAACCTGATGATTTAATCAAACGTTTAGAAGAAGGTAAAATATATAAAAAACCACAAGTCTCTCGTGCTCTTGAAAACTTCTTTATGAAGGATAACTTAGTCGCATTACGTGAGATTGCTTTACGTCGTTGTGCAGACCGTGTCAATATGATTGCAAGTAGCACTACCAAAGCATTTACCAAAGAACATATTATGATTTGTCTATCACCTTCTCCAAGCAATGCGAAAGTGATACGAACAGCCGCTAGAATGGCAGCAGCCTTCTTTGGAGAATTCACTGCGATTTATGTAGAAACTCCAGATAGTGAAAAACTAGGAGATGATCAGATCAAACTATTGGATGATAATATCCGACTGGCTCATCAATTAGGTGCGAATGTTGTCTCTGTTTTTGGAGAAGATGTCGCCGAACAAATCAGTGAGTATGCCAAAATAGGAAGTATCTCCAAGATTGTCATAGGACGCTCCTTCAATAAGCATTCCCTTTTCTCTAAAGCAACGCTTGTAGATCGATTAACTTCCCTCGCTCCAGACATCGATATTTATATCATTCCAGATAAGAATACAAAAGAAGGACATAATGAACGAGGAAATTATCATCGCAAAGCTCCTATTTTCAATCTGATGGATTCCATGATTACGATAGCCTTCCTAATTGTGACCACGCTCATTGGCCTTTGGTTTCATCATATGGGATATACAGAAGCAAATATTATCATGATTTATATACTTGCGGTCTTACTAATTTCATTCCTGACAAGAAGTCGCTTCTATGGAATCAGTGCATCGTTTCTAATCGTGTTTATTTTTAACTTCTTTTTCACCTTTCCAAGATTTAGCTTTCAAGCCTATGCGAAATCTTATCCAGTGACATTTGTCATCATGTTGATGGTGGCACTGATTACAAATACTTTAACACGTAAAGGAAGACAACAAACAAGAGCCCTTGCCTTACAAGCACATCGTACAGAAGTTCTTTTAGAAGCTTCTCAAAAGCTACAATTAGCAAATACAATGTCGGATGTCGCAAAAGAAACTTGCTTACAGTTGCATCGTTTATTAAATAAAACAATTATTGTATACAGTGTAAAGGATGAGAAATTGCAAGCTCCTATCGTTTATAATGATAACTTAACTGAGGAAGAAGAACTTTTATATTCTTCACCTAATGAACAAGCTGTTGCGCAATGGGTGTTCAAAAACAATAAAAAAGCAGGAGTATCTACTAGTACACTTCCTGCTGCAAAAGGTTTATATTTTTCAGTACGTATGAAAGAACATGTCTTCGCGGTAATTGGAATAGCTATGGAATCAAATGAACTGCTTCCTCCATTTGAGAAAAGCCTATTAACAGCACTTCTAAATGAAGTAGCATTGGTTATGGAATCAGTAAGTAAACATCCCTACCATAAAGTTGTCCATGAACCTGTAGATGGTATATAAAAATGAAGCAGTCAATTGCTTCATTTTTTCATTGTATATTGATCATGAAGATGATTCCAATATAGCGTCATCGCAATGAGTCCGAATACCATTATTCCCATATACGATAACAAAAATACAACGGAAGATATCGAAAAGAGACTTTTACATAAAGGAGGAATCATCAAAACGATACCATATAATATCCACATATATCCATTTTTACGGTTATACTCTTTTACATCATGAAATATTTCCTCTTGAATTTCATCCTGACTTCCACTATAAAACCACATAGGTTTTTTTTGTACATTGCATAGATACCAACCCCAACAAACAAAAATGAACAACTACTCAACACCAAAAACAGAATCATCCTTACACCCCCTTATATGGTATGGTAATCTCATTTACAAAGTTTGTTTCGAATATCTGTTTTACTTCTTTAGGATCTTGGGTTTGTCCCAATGCCCACATCAATTTTGTTAAACATGCTTCACTTGTCATATCAAATCCTTGGATAACTCCTTGTTTCAAAACTTTTTGTCCAGTTTGATAGATTGAAAAATCGCTATTCTCATATAAGCACTGACTACAAACCACAACACTAATTCCGTGTTCTGCCATTTCTTCTAACTTACGAATCAAATCTCTTCGTATAAAATTGATTCCTCCAGCACCGAAGGCTTCTATTACGATTCCTTTATAATTTCTACTAGCTAATACATCAAATATTTCTGGGTTCATTCCAGGAGATAATTTCATCAAAAACACATCTTGACAAATCGCATCCATGAGCTGATATGTTCCTTGATTACGGATTAGCAAATCTTCATACAAATGCAATCCCCTTGCATCTACAATTCCCGCAGGCTCTATATTCACGCTTTCAAAGGCATCAAAGTTCATCGTGCGTACTTTTACTGCTCTAGTCCCTAACATAAGCTTACGATTAAAACAAACATATACTCCTTGAACATTCTCTTGCGCAGAAGCAAAAGCCATGCGAATATTATCTACTCCATCACTCAATGGATGAAGCAACGGAAGTTGTGAACCAGTTACGATCACTGGAATATCAATATTATGTAACATAAAACTAATGGCACTTGCTGTATATGCCATGGTATCCGTACCATGTGTTAATACGATGCCATCATATTCCTTATGTACTTCATCAATTCTACGAGCTATGATTTGCCATTCCTCTGGTTGCATATTACTACTATCCAAATTCAACAGATCTTCACAAACCACTTCTATTTCATTTCCTATATCACCTAAATGCGACAGGATATCATTGCTTCTTAAGGAAGGAATCAATCCCTCATCACTTTCACTTGAGGCAATCGTACCTCCGGTTGTAATTAACAATATTCTTTTCATATTCATCGTCCTTTTTCCACTCCTTATTATAGCTCATATAAATAATATTTTCTCTTATTTCTAGTGATTTCATAAAAGAAAATGTTTTATCTTTCTTCCATTACTTATGGCAAACGTATCTACCTTGTATGCTTATCTTAGTATATCTCAATCATATGTACAACTACCTTTTTAAAAATACAAGAAATCGAAAATAATACTTGCGTTTCTTATACAACTATGGTAGGATAATATGGCACTGTAATCGTGGCGCGTTGGAGAAACGGTTAACTCACTTGCCTTTCACGCAAGCATTCACGGGTTCGAATCCCGTACGCGTCACCAAATAAAGAATATAAAGTCCTCAAATGAGGACTTTTTTATTGTATTCAGATTGATCTGCGCATATACAAATAATATGAAACTACATTTAACAGAGCTATCATAAGAACTAAGATTGTGAATGCAAACCCCAAATCAAGATGAAAATACTTCGCCAAGATAATTAACAACCAACTTAGAAGCGTTGTAAGAAAATCAAGGGATTGCATTCTACTTTCATTTTTCACTTCTTTAACATTCATAATATTCCATATGAATAAGCTCAAGCTTGAATAAAGTAAGATCAATATAGAACCACCGGATGCTACAATCCTTGTGAACTGTGAAAAAGATGTTGCATTCGTTCCATATTCACTCATAATTAGATCTTGTACATTCCAAAACAAACCCCAAAAGATGCCATACACTACAACAAATACGATAATCGAAGAGAGTATCATAAACACAATAGGTCTAAGTATAATCACTCTTTTTGATACGGTTGTATAGTTTAAAATAGAATCTTTTAGAAAATGTCCACTAAACATTTTCCTAAATACATTCATATGCCCAAAGATACTACAAAATAAACAGCTCATCATAGCGAATGCTCCAGCACTTTTTATATTATGTTCAATATATAGTTTTGGCATAACAAGACAAAGGATCAATGCTAGAAAAATTGATATCGTGATAAAAAGATTCTTTTTATTCTTTTTTAGATCATATTGTAATAATCCCCACATAAACAACTCTCCTTTCAACTCTTAACGGTATACAAACAGATAATAGCAAATAGCATATAAGATACCTGAAATAAGAATGATGAGGATTGGAGAATCACTCACAGGATATCCTATATATTCCATTACATATGGGAAGAAAATTGCAACACCCAAAGCAATATAATAGGCATACGTATAATGTGATGGATTTTTTAATTCTCTTTTTCTCATTACACTCCAAACAAACATGATTACACTAATGAAGAAGAGTGCTAATGAAAAGTATGATAAGAATAAGTTCACAAATATGAGAACAGGTTCATCCGCGGACATATTGGGGTATAGCGATTCAAAAGAATTTAAAATAGCTTCCCCACCAAATATATAAGCTACAAAATTCATAATCACTGCAGCAACTGCAATCAACACAACTACAACAAGTGGCTCTAACACCTTTGTTTTCTTTGAAATAGGTGCTAGCATCACGATGGAATCTTTCATAAAACGTGATGGAAACGCACTAGAAACAATTACAATAAATCCTAAAAACATAACACTCATGACAATAATTAAAAGCGCTGAACCAAAGAAAAATAAACTAGAATTTAAATTATCATCCATTCTAAATAGAAGTATCATTCCACATACTACAATATAGATAATGGAAATAATATAAAGAGGTTTCCTGCATTTTTGTAAATCATATTTCAATAGTGTCCACATAGTATCCCTCCTCGTTATTCTTCCGCTAATTTTTTTATCAATAATTCAGAAATGCTACATTGATATTCTTCTCGAAGCACATCATTGCTTGCTTGTAAAATAAGGGAACCATCTTTTATAAGAATGCTTTCATCGATATACGTTTCTATTTCTTGTATTTGATGTGTACTGATGATATAACTAGCATCTTCTCTACTATAGCGAACAATTAACTTGATCAACTCACTACGTACAAGTGGATCAAGATTGGCAAAGGGTTCATCTAACAAATAAAGATGTGCATCTCTTGCGAGTACAAAGGCCAATTCACATTTCTTTCGTGTACCCAAACTCATATCTTTCAATTTTGAAGTTTCTTCGATATGCAATTCCTCCATCAAATTTTGCATGCGTTCTTTATTAAAATCTTTAAAGAAATATGCATACTCATTGATCACTTCTTTTACACTTTCATGACCATCAAATAAAGAGTGATCCATAAAATAAGCAATGTGTTTTAAATCTTGTATAGTTGCGTCATGATCATGGAATAAAATGCTTCCTTCATCTATGGTGCACTGCATCGCAATACAGTTTAAAAGAGTTGTTTTTCCTGCCCCATTATTTCCAATTAAGCCATATATTTTCCCCTTTTCGATGCAAATTGATAGTTGTTTTAACGCTGCTTTCCCCTTAAATGATTTACTAACGTTTTTTATGTTTAGCATAGGCTTTCATCCTTTCTTTTATCTTGTTGATGAGTTCTTCATCAGACATCGCAAACACGCTAATATCTTTTATAAACGCATCTGTTTTGTGATGCAGCAATTCTTGTTTCATCTCTTGTATACGCACAGGATCATCGATTACAAAGCGTCCTGCAGTACGCATGGTATAAAGATATCCTTCTCTTTCTAATTCCGCTAGTGCTCTTTGCATTGTATTTGGATTCACTTCATAAGTAATGGCAAGTTCTCGAACTGGTGGTATTTGCATATTGGGTGTATACTCTCCTAATATAATTTTCTCTTTTATGTCATCCATAATTTGAACATAAATGGGAGTTGTATTTGTGTAATTCAAGAAATCGCCTCCTTTTTGTACTACCTATCTAATACAATAGTACAACTCATTGATAATAATGTCAAATAAAAAGTCGCAGTAGTTTGCGACTTTA
The DNA here is from genome assembly GCA_036639195.1 of Longicatena sp. GTDB lineage: Bacteria > Bacillota_I > Bacilli_A > Erysipelotrichales > Erysipelotrichaceae > JAVWJF01. Next base: position 6,109 of record JAVWJF010000026.1, on the reverse strand, counting down.
TACTAATTCAATCAATTTGTTAGTAATACACATTTTAACATTTAGCATTTTATCTTCTGTTTCAAAGTGTACTTGCATCATGCCATCTTTTACTTTCATAATCTTTCCAACACCCAGTGTTGTATGTTGAATCTTAACGCCTCGTTTTAATTCACTCTCTTTCAACTTGCGAACTACATTGCTAGCCTTTGGTTTAGCTGTTGTGTCTTGGTTTTTCCCATGTAATTCATAAATGAAAGGTGACATCTCAAGACGTGTCTGGAAACAATGTTTTGATGTAAAGAACTCTAATTGGTTCATCGCTCTACTCATTGCCACATAGAACAAGTTACGTTCTGCTTGTACCTGTATATCATTCGTACATGGTTTTGGATATACACTTGCAAAACAATCTATAATGCAAACTCTAGAATATTGTTGTCCTTTACTAAAGAAGATATCAGAAATGGTAATGTTTGCTTCTTCATCATTTGGAATATCTACCAATCCTTTTAACATTTGCAAGAATTCTCCTGCATCAGGATAACGATCAGCCAAAACTTTAAATGACAATAAATTCGCATCATCCAGATCGATAAGATTTTCTTTCATAAAGGTTGTATAATTCATTTTATCTAATACATATTGAATCATATCCAAGGTTGGTTGTGTAGAGATAAAACGGATGTCTTCCATATTGGAAGCTAATTTTTTTCTACCCGCAGCTTTATAGCCACTTTCCATAATTGCTTGGTATACATCCACACTATCATCGTTCTTTAAACGTTCATCGATTTCTAGTAAAATTCGATTGGACATATCCAATCCCATCTTTTCATGGATTTCAAAATATGCGCGCATATTTCTAGGATCATGAAATAAGGATATGAAATTTGTTAAATCTTTTACGACTCTGTTCGTTAAGAATTTCTTGATATTGCAGTGATAATACACTGGAATATCTTGCGATTTAAAGATTTCAATTAAAGGAATTGCATATGCACCTTCCCGGTACAAGAACGCTGTTTCTTCAGGAGATTCTTTTACTGTTCGAAGAGCATAATCATACATCTTCTTCCATTCACTAAACCCTTTATACTTGATATCACATTCACTATCCTTACTACTGCTAAGTTTGTTGTTTTCTTTATAACGAAACTCACCTGCAAGTTTTGTGATGGTTTTATTCATACGATGGTTTTGATTCAATTCTACAACCGCAACCTCTCCATAATAATCCTTCCACATGTCAAAATTCTGTGGTTCCGCACTATTATCAATATCAATGCTTTGTGTTTCATCCATAAATGCACATAAAGAAGATCTTTGTGCATGTAGCATACGAATAATCATATGAGACGCATAAGATAACTCTTGCGCATCATCAATATTGAAATATTGGAATCGTTCACGATACAATTCAACAATTTCTGTATCATACATTAAAATATGTAATGCTTCGTGAATGACATCTCCTTGGTCGTAAATCTTTTTATTCTTTTTGAATTTTTCATACGCATTATAAAAATCCGCAAAATCAATCCCCTCATATACAATCGCTGCGATATCTTTTTCACTTAGCATTTTATTCTTACATTCGTTCACTTTTTGTAAAAGACGTGTAATTTCCTGTTTATTCAAACGCACTTGAAAGTTATCCTCCAAAATACGCTTGGCTGCTTTTTCCATATCACGGTATACCGTGCGTTGCGCATGCCCATTATTTTCATCATAAAATTTTACAATGCGATAACAAAAACTAAACATATCAGAAAAAACTGGTTGAAATTTATCACCAAACATTTCTGTAAATTGTTTACTCATTCTTCGCGCTGTATTCACATCGTATACAAGATTAAGCATATTGTTTTCATTTGCCGCTCTTGTTTCAAGAAGGTATGCGATACGTGTTAAAAAGCGGGTTGTCTTCCCTGACCCACTGCATCCCTTCACAAGGAAAGGACAATTACCTTCACTTAAAACATCTGACATATGTTCGTAAGTATTTAATTCATGTTTTTCTAAAAATTCTTTTATTTCCATATTCTCACCTTTAGCCTACTCTTCTCATTATAACGTAATTTTGTATAAATTCCTATGCTTTTACTAGTTTCTTTTTTTATTTTTTTTAAAAAAGAAACTGAAACCCTTTACAGTCAACTTTACACAAAAACTAAGTAGAATTTCCAATGACTATGTGCATCATACCCACAATTTTCACACTTATACCTAAGAAAAAGAAATCGCACCATACGATTTCTAATTATTGAGTCCTAAATAGTCTCTCAACCCCTGATAAATAGCGTATGCAAATTCTTTTTGTTTCGTTAACAAAAGCATGGCATCACTTGGATTACTAAGATAGGCAAGTTCTACTAAGATTGCGGGCATATCTGTATTTCTTAAAACATAAAGACTTGGATTGATACGTACTTGATTATCTTTTGTCCCAACAATTTCTACAATAGACGCTAAAACATCTTGTGCTAATTCATAACTTCGGCTGAATTCACGATATACATATACTTCACTTCCTTGAATTGCAGGATTCACATTGGAATTTGTATGAATACTAATGAAATAATCTGCTGGCCATGAGTTTGCTTGATATACGCGTTCTCTTAAACTTGAAGACGCATCACTGCCTAATACTGTATCAGGAAACAATCGAGACACTCGTGCAACAAATGCAGGATCTGCATTTAAATACTCCGCCAAGTAAATCCCCACCTGATAATTCACTTCTGATTCTACGACACCATTTCCACTTGCCCCAGCATTGATATTGCCAGGATTATGACCTTGATCGATATACACTTTAATTGCCATAGGCTCACCTCTCTTTATTCTATGATAAGAAAGGAGAATCGTGATACTTTAATCATGCTTACAAATGGTCCTTATTCAATCTTCAATGCAAGCATAAAAAAAGATAAGGCATTAACTGCTTCTTATCTTTTATCAATCCTAAGATATTTCAATACTTCATCCATAGTTTGGAACTTGATGGAAGCGTCATAAATATAATGTATTACTTCGCTCCATTCTTCTAACGCATAATCATTAGGGTCTATTTCCTGAATAAACTTTCTAAAAAGCACTATATTTTCGTCAAATCGAAAATCAGAGATAGATTTCTCCGAGCGAAATGCAATTTCATCTAACAAATGCCTTTTTACCATACTTTATCACCTTTCACTATTTTAACCTCTTCTATTATGACACAACATAAGAAGTATGTAAATCACTTATATATGTGATTTTTTCTTTTTTTTATTGCAATTTGTGACTATTTTGTCATATATCTCATCTATTTATCAATATTATAAATGATATATATTTGTGACATAAATTTTATAAACGCCTTAAAATAAGTCATATTTTATTTCCAAAACAATGAATAAATGTACTAATTTTTATATCATATTACGCAATTGTATATTCTTTGAAAAGATTAAAAAAAATTTATAAAAATAAAATTATTCTATTAGATTACTATATAGAAATGAAGTATAATAAAGACATAAGAAAAGGAGACGTATTATGAAGAATGTAGAAATAGCAAATGTTACAGCCCCTTCCATCATTCAAGGGTGTATGCGATTAAATGCACTCACATCCCAACAGTTGGAAGAACTGATTTTAAAAGATTTAGAAGCAGGTATTAATTTCTTTGATCACGCAGATATCTATGGTGGAGGCGTATGTGAGGAAATGTTTGGTGAGGTATTAAAAAGAAATCCTGGTTTAAGAGAAAAAATGATTATTCAATCCAAGTGTGGAATTCATCGTAGCGAAACAAATCATTATGATTTCTCAAAAGATTACATATTATCTTGTGTGGATGGTATCCTAAACCGTTTACAATGTGGGTACTTGGATTATCTCTTACTTCATCGTCCCGACGCCTTGGTAGAACCAGAAGAAGTGGCAGAAGCTTTCGATGAACTTTATAAGAGTGGTAAAGTAAGACATTTCGGTGTATCTAATCATAGTCCCCTACAAATTGAATTGTTAAAGAAATCCGTTAAATTCCCAATTGAAATTAATCAGATGCAGATGAGTATCATGCATACTCCAATGATTGATGCAGGTATCAACGTGAATACTTTTGATAAGCGTGCAATGGATCGTGATAATGGAACATTGGATTATTGCCGTCTTCATGATATTACTATACAATGCTGGTCACCATTTCAATTTGGTATGTTTGAAGGTGTATTCTTAGATAACGAGAAATTTCCAGAAGTAAATGAATGTGTGGATGCTCTTGCGAAAAAATACGGAGTGAGTAACAGTGCGATTGCAGTTGCTTGGCTCTTACGCCACCCAGCTAAAATGCAAGTGATTTTAGGCTCTACAAATGTAAAACGTATCCAAGAAATATGTAAATCTTGTGAGACCCTTACGCTTACAAGAGAAGAATGGTATGCGATTTACATAGCAGCTGGTAATTTATTACCATAAAACAAAAGAATATAAAGAACGAGTGGACCCTCTTATTAGATGGTCTACTTTTTTTGAACAAATGTTGAATAGGTAATAGTTTTGTGAATTAAGAAAATGTTTATAAAATAAATATTGGATTTTATTTGTTTTCTTGTATAATTAAACTGTTATGGAAGGTAGGTATATTATGTTTATTCTTAACTTTATTCGTGGATTTTGTATGGCTTTGGCAGATAGTGTTCCTGGGGTTTCTGGAGGAACAGTTGCATTTGTCTTAGGCTTTTATGATAAGTTCATAGGTTCTTTAGATGCATTGATGGCAGGTAATAAACAAGAAAAAATAAATGCCTTGACGTTCTTGATGAAACTTGGCGTTGGATGGGTGATTGGTTTTTTAGCTGCTGTGAGTGTTCTAGCAAATATTTTTGAAACTAGAATTTATGAAATTAGCTCTTTATTTATGGGATTTATATTATTCGCTATTCCAATCGTAGTAAGAGAAGAAAAGAAGAGTTTGAAATTTAATTGGAAGACCATTTTATCTTTTATTGTTGGTATTGGTATTGTGGTATTGATTACATATTTCAATCCTGTAGCTGGAAAAGAAGCAGGCGTGAATTTAACAAAACTTGATTTAGGACTGATTTTCTATGTGTTTATCGCTGCAATGATTGCGATTAGTGCTATGGTATTACCTGGCATCAGTGGTTCTACATTACTGTTAATCTTTGGATTATATGTACCTATTATCTCTGCAGTAAAATCTCTTATGGGTTTTGATTTTGCTTATTTACCAATCTTGGTTGTCTTTGGCCTTGGTATATTAGCGGGTGTCGTAACCGTCGTACGTTTAATTAAATGGGCTTTGGACAAGCATCGTCCTATCATGGTATTCTTAATTGTAGGTATGATGTTGGGTAGCTTTTACGCTATCATAATGGGACCACAAACATTAGAAGTACCAAAAGCTCCTCTAAGCTTTGATAGTTTTTCTATCCTATGGTTCTTAGTTGGTGGAGTCGTTATATTTGGTTTACAGATGTTGAAAAATATCACAGTAAAAAACGAATCCAATGATTAATAAAAGTCTACACATGAAAAACTTGTGTAGACTTTTATTTTCATTTAGTTAGATAATTTCATATCCATTTCTTCCCTTATCTTTTGCTTTATATAGAGCTTTATCTGCTCGATTTAAAATTGTTTGATAAGTTTCATCATGTTTTAAATTATAAGTCGCTCCCATACTAATAGATGTCGTAAACTCTTTATCCTCGTGTCTAAAATTAATTAGAGATATATTATTTACGACACGACTCATGAACTTAATCAAATCATCTCTACATAAATGTTCCATCAAAATGATAAATTCATCTCCGCCGTAACGACCAATCACTGCATCACTTGGAATCATTTTTTCAATCATTTTCACAATACGTTTCAATACTAAATCCCCTGTCACATGACCATATGTATCATTGACCGATTTGAAGTAATCAATATCAAAGAAGATAATTGCAAATTCATTATCCACCTTTGCTTTTTGAAAAGTAGAAGATAAACGCTCCATAAATCTAGCTCGTGAAGTAACACCCGTTAATAAGTCATAATAAGCCATTTGTGACAAACGCTCATTCAACTCCAAAGTGCGATGCAGCTCTCTTAAATCACGACTATAAGA